>NZ_CATJGZ010000051.1:0-133083 GCF_949740115.1 Bacteroides sp. 41_26 | reverse complement strand
GACATAAAAAAAGGAGCAACGCCTTGCTCCAACCTTTGTTAACCTTAAATCTAATACTATGAAAAACACATTGCAAAGATACGGCCTTTTGTGGTATTCGCAAATAATCCAAATAAAAAAGTGTGTTTTATAACATGCTTTAATATTTGCATTTATAAATTTATAAAAAGAAGGCTTCCCGGAAGGGGTATTTTAACAAAAAGTATTTTTTCTACGGGGAGGTACATCGACACAGTGTAATCTATTATTTTGTGTGTTTTTATTAAATTGATTGCTCCTTCAAGCTACTGCTTGGATATTATTTCTTATTTTTGTACGGATTGGGAGATAAAAAGACTGAACTATAATAACTAAGGAATAATGAAAACAAAGTATTTATCCGGACTGGTATTACTCCTCCTTTTGGCAGTTGGCTTTGCGTCATGCAACGATGATGAAGAGCATTGGTATGATAGTATGAAAGATGGGAGACCTTTTTTTAGCGGTCATGTTGTACGTTTCTATTTTATTGATGAAGAAGGGCATGATCTTATTAATATGATTGCATTGCCCATTTCCTGTGAGACTCTGCTTGATACACCACCGGCACCTCCTACTGAGTTTGCTACAACAACTGATGGACTTTGGTATAATAATGAGATAAATAATATAGTAATGGATAAGGATGAAAATCTGAATAGTTTCTTTACTTATGCGTACGGCGATTCGCGGTACAGTGATTTTACCTTTTATGTATACTTCAAGGGCAAGCCTTATGAAATGGCTCTTCAACACAGATATCAGGGCAAACGTAAAGTAAATGGTGATTATATCAGTGATATAGTATCCTGGAAAGTAAATGGAAAACTTATTTATTCCGCAGATGAACCTACTTACAGGAGGAAAGTATTCATTATGTGCAAAGCTGATGGAGAAACGGTCATTACATCTAAGTGATATGATTATGTCCGTTTTTGAGCGGACATCTGTTCGAAAATGAACGCATGTCTTATTTTTATAATCGTTGATAATCAGGTTATTATATCTTTGGCACGGCTATTGACTATCTATATGCGAAGGCGGTTGAGAAAAAAACAGCAGTCGCAGATCCAAAGAATAATAACAATAAAAAAATAACGATTATGAAAGCAAATGTATTTTTCAAAGCAGTGGTAATGGTAGCAGTGTTAATGGCAAGTGTAATGAGTGCTAATGCAAGTAATCCTGTTGACTATGTGAAAAATGATGAGATGAATGGTGAATTACTGGTAGCTAAGACTATCTTTAAAAATGAATCCGGCTATCTGTTCCGTCATCTTCGCTACACTTATACTTATGACAATGAAAACCGTGTAGTTTGTAAAGAAGCTGCAAAATGGGATAGCGTGAAAGAGGTTTGGACTCCTTATTTCAAACTTGATATCACTTACAATACCAATGAGGTTGAAATGAATTATGCTCTTTGGAATGCCGGAAGTCGTACTTTTGATAAGAATATGGAAAAGAGCACTTATGCACTGAATGACGGCAATGCTGTTCGCCTTTTGGCAAGTGTAAAATGAGATAAAGGAAAACGATCAAAAGAATACGGCTGTAAGAAACAAAAGTTTTTGCAGCCGTATTTTTATATCAGAGTTTATAAGTGAAAAATAATAGAGTAGATATTGGGATTGAACCAATGAATACTCTATAAAGCATTATTTTATTTTACCAGAATAACGAACCGTCCGGTTTCTTCATGCGTAGTGGAAGATAGCCGATATAAATAAATTCCCGCTGGCAGATGATTGATGATTACCTCATTATCGGTCATTGGATAAATTCCGATGTTTTGCCCG
This sequence comes from Bacteroides sp. 41_26, assembly GCF_949740115.1. Lineage (NCBI taxonomy): Bacteria > Pseudomonadati > Bacteroidota > Bacteroidia > Bacteroidales > Bacteroidaceae > Bacteroides > Bacteroides sp. 41_26. The sequence continues at coordinate 131,266 of NZ_CATJGZ010000051.1, read as the reverse complement.
TTGATATTGTAGATTAAAAGTGATGCATTGCTGTTCGTAGCAATTTGCTTAAAAATGACGCTGTTTCCTTCATTTCGAATCATTAGTTGGGTAGAAGCATTGACCGGTTCTATACCAACGCTTTTATTGCGGTAGAGCAGTTCTCCTTTCCGATAATATTCATATAGGGCAGCCTGACTTCCATCTGTGGGTTGTGGATATATTCCTTCGACTATCCCTGTTGTGTTTCCGATGCCATATATTAGGAATCCTATGTTGGTGATAGTTGCAGGCACTACTTCGCCATTTATTAATGTGTAATTTTCCAAATACGTGATGGTATGTTCTACCTCTTTAACTCCATCGGCATCCCATTCGCCGGCATATCGTATTTTGTCTCCTATTTTCCAGGGCTCTTTGCCAAATGAATATAGCAGAAACTCTTTGGAGATATTATTTCCATTGTCAGTCTGCTGCTCTCTGTAATATATGTTGCCTTCTTTATCTTCGCGCATTTTGCCTGTTTCCCTATCCCCACAATAGACTTTCCAGTAATAGTTTCCATCTATATATTCAACGCCTTTCAGTTTATAGTGGTATTTATTAAAGAAGACAGGCCACCACATTGTACGGTATCTTACTTCTGTCCATTTTGTATCCTGCCCCAACCAATGGTTTTCGAGTATTGTGCTGATAAGTACACCGTCTTCTGTAAAATAAGGGCTTTGGTAAATCAGCTCATTTCCGATATGAATCGAAACAAGTTCATTATACATTTGATGATCGATAGTCTGTCCTCCCATTAGCAGATAAGAAAATAATCCTAATGTAGAACCGAAATATTTTATGAAACGGACATCTTTGGAGGGTGCTTGTATCCTGCCCCAATGGTCAGCTAATTGAATATAATCATACAGATATTTATTCTCTGACTCTATCTGTCCGGTTATATTACATTCGAATTCATAAGGGGTCCATGAGATATCGTTAAACTGAAGTTGTTCACTGCCGGTCCATCTGTAGTCTGCTAAGGTATATTCTTTATCGTTATTTGCCGGTTTACACACTAATATATTATTTTGTTCGCGGATGGCTGTATAGTAATCTGTATGTTCTCCATTAATGGTTAAGTATACTTTCTTATACATTTGATTGTTTATTACGGTATCTCCCAGAACTTCATAATCATGTAAATTGTATTTTGTCGGTATTTCGTTGTTGGATTCACAGTAATTGATCTCTCTCCACTTTGTGTGGTCGGTCAAAAGAAAAAAAGGAGGATAGGTCTTTCTATAGCAAGTTTTATAGTCTGGATCATGGTAAAATTGTTGCTTATTATCGCGACAGCATAGAAGTTTGTAACCTGTTCCTGCTTTAGAAAGGCAAGGTTGCCCTATTCCATTCTGCATAGAGCCAAAGCCTTCTATCCATTCGTCTCTTCCTCCCCCGTCAACAGATACTATATTAATAGCCCTCCGGCGTATTCCATTTATATCTATGTAGGTATAAGCGGCGGTTACCTTAACTTGAACACCGTCATAATATGTAAATTCATCTCCATATTCTTTACTGAAATCAAATAATAATAATTCTTGCTGACTTTTTGTATTGTAGTGGTATACTTTATCACCATCTTGTCGGATGCAAAGTCCTGACCATTTGGCTTCAGTTAAATCTTCATTTTCTGTTGTGTAGATATTGAAATAATGTAAATCGTTGATAATTGTATCTGATTTTAAAAAGGAGGTAGTAGTCCATTCGTGATAATATTCGGGTGAGACTGAAGGACGTACAAGTGTTGACCATTGTTTGCCTGCGGAGATCCAGGGTTGCTCTTGCCCGTATGTACTTTGTAAGGCGGGTAAAAGGATTGTGATGAGGAGTAGAAGTTTTTTCATAATATGTAGCATTAAATTGGTGGTTTCTGTTTTTTTTGCATGCATATTACAAATATAATAAAAAAAGAACGATAGTGGCTACTATTTTGTTTTTACCTTTTTAATTCCTGCTATCATCAAAAGAGAATATTGATGAAAGGAGGTGAAAAGGTACGGACATAAAAAAAGGAGCAACGCCTTGCTCCAACCTTTGTTAACCTTAAATCTAATACTATGAAAAACACATTGCAAATGTACGGCTTTTGGTGGTATCTGCAAATAATCCAAGAAAAATAGTATGTTTTATAACACGTTTTAAGAATACTGTGCGGGTTGTTAATAATTCAGGAGCTTGTTTAAAGACTTTTTTACGATAAGATAACCCAATAAATCTTGGTGTTGACGGGATGGTAGATTAGTGGGAAATCAGTATCTTTGCCCACTGATTACTGAATTAAAAAAGAAGAGGAGACTACCTGTGAGCAACGATATTGAACTAACCCCTATGATGAAACAGTTCCTTGACCTGAAAGCAAAACACCCGGATGCGGTGATGCTGTTTCGATGCGGGGACTTCTACGAAACTTATTCAACAGATGCAATTATTGCAGCTGAGATACTGGGAATTACCCTGACTAAACGTGCCAACGGAAAAGGAAAGACTATTGAGATGGCCGGTTTTCCTCATCATGCGCTGGATACCTATTTACCAAAACTGGTTCGCGCCGGTAAACGTGTAGCTATCTGTGACCAGCTGGAAGATCCGAAGATGACGAAGAAACTGGTGAAACGTGGCATTACAGAACTGGTTACTCCGGGTGTGTCTATCAATGATAATATTCTCAACTATAAAGAAAATAATTTCCTTGCCGCAGTGCATTTTGGTAAATCAGCCTGTGGTATTGCCTTTCTTGATATCTCTACCGGTGAATTCCTGACGGCAGAGGGACCTTTCGATTATGTGGATAAGCTGCTCAATAATTTTGGTCCCAAAGAAGTACTCTTTGAACGCGGTAAACGTGGTATGTTCGAGGGTAACTTTGGAAGTAAATTCTTCACTTTCGAACTGGACGACTGGGTTTTTACGGAAACGACTTCCCGTGAGAAGCTGCTGAAACATTTTGAGACGAAAAATCTGAAAGGTTTTGGTGTGGAACATCTGAAGAATGGTACAATTGCTTCGGGTGCTATCCTGCAATATCTGGATATGACACAGCATACACAGATTGGTCATATTACCTCGCTGGCCCGCATTGAAGAAGATAAGTATGTGCGTATGGACAAATTTACCGTACGTAGTCTCGAGCTTATCGGCAGTATGAATGATGGTGGCAGCAGTTTGCTCAATGTCATTGATAAAACGATTAGTCCGATGGGAGCCCGTTTGCTGAAGCGCTGGATGGTATTTCCGTTGAAGGATGAAAAGCCGATTAACGACCGCTTGAATGTAGTGGAGTATTTCTTTCGTGAACCGGAGTTTAAAGAGCTGATTGAGGAGCAACTGCATCTGATAGGAGATTTGGAGCGTATTATTTCGAAAGTGGCGGTAGGACGTGTGTCACCGCGCGAAGTAGTACAGTTAAAAATAGCTTTGCAGGCTATCGAACCCATAAAAGAAGCTTGCCTGCAGGCAGATAATGCCAGTCTGAACCGGATAGGAGAGCAGTTGAATCTTTGTATTTCTATACGTGACCGGATAAGTAAGGAAATCAACAATGACCCTCCTTTATTGATAAACAAAGGAGGCGTGATTCAAAGTGGGGTAAATGCCGAGTTGGACGAACTGAGACAGATAGCCTATTCGGGCAAAGATTACCTTTTGAAAATACAGCAACGTGAAAGTGAACAGACAGGGATTCCAAGTCTGAAGATTGCCTATAACAGTGTATTTGGCTACTATATAGAGGTACGCAATGTACACAAAGATAAAGTACCTCAGGAGTGGATTCGCAAACAGACGCTGGTCAATGCGGAGCGTTACATCACTCAGGAGTTAAAAGAGTACGAAGAGAAAATCCTCGGAGCAGAAGATAAGATTCTGGTGCTTGAGACCCGGCTTTATACGGAGCTGGTACAAGCTTTGAGTGAATTTATTCCTGCCATCCAGATTAATGCCAATCAGGTAGCGCGTATCGACTGTTTATTGGCATTTGCCAATGTAGCACGTGAGAATAACTATATTCGCCCGGTGATTGAAGATAATGACGTACTGGATATCCGTCAGGGGCGCCATCCGGTGATTGAAAAGCAGCTCCCGATAGGTGAGAAATACATTGCTAATGATGTGATGCTGGATAGTACAACGCAGCAGATTATTATTATTACGGGTCCCAATATGGCCGGTAAATCTGCTCTTTTGCGTCAGACGGCATTAATAACTTTGCTGGCTCAAATCGGTTCTTTTGTTCCTGCCGAGAGTGCTCACATCGGATTGGTGGATAAGATTTTCACCCGGGTGGGAGCCAGTGATAATATCTCCGTTGGCGAATCTACGTTTATGGTAGAGATGAATGAGGCGGCGGATATTCTGAATAATGTTTCTTCGAGAAGTCTTGTATTGTTTGATGAGTTGGGGCGTGGAACTTCTACCTATGATGGTATTTCGATAGCCTGGGCTATTGTAGAGTATATCCATGAGCATCCTAAGGCAAAAGCACGTACCCTTTTTGCCACGCACTATCATGAACTGAATGAGATGGAGAAATCTTTCAAGCGGATAAAGAATTATAATGTATCGGTGAAAGAAGTTGATAATAGAGTTATTTTTCTTCGTAAACTGGAACGTGGCGGTAGCGAGCATTCTTTCGGTATTCATGTAGCTAAGATGGCAGGTATGCCGAAAAGTATTGTAAAGCGTGCCAATGAAATTCTGAAGCAGCTCGAATCGGACAATCGTCAGCAAGGCATTTCCGGTAAACCATTAGGTGGAGTAAGTGAGAACAGGGGAGGGATGCAGTTGAGTTTTTTCCAGTTGGACGACCCTATATTGTGCCAGATCAGAGATGAGATACTCAATCTGGATGTGAATAACCTTACTCCGATTGAAGCGCTCAATAAGCTGAGTGATATAAAGAAGATAGTGAGAGGGAAGTAGAAATGAAAGAAAAAAATGCCCGATGATTGTACATGATCATCGGGCATTTTTATATCAATTACAAGTGAAAGTGCTCTATTTTAAAAACTCTTCCACTTTCTTATAAAACAGCGAAAGATGATGCCCGTCTATAAACCCATGGTGAATAGTCATCGCAATTGGCATTACTAATTTGCCTTCTTTTAATATTGCTTTTCCCGCATTCATCAAAGGGTAATTACTACCGTGACGATGTTCTTGTGTACAGGTCAGTGAGGTGAAATACAAGTCGGGAGTAGCACTTAACAATATAACATCAAGCAGGTCTTTACCACCCACTTTTTCCATATCATACGGGTCGCCATCAGGGTTGATGGCATCTATGACCGATTTGGCTTCCGCATAAAAGGCATTAAAATCTTTGTTCCATGACAGACGGATGGTGAAGAAACGTCCGTTTTCTTTTACCTTTATAGGAGTCAACATATCTACATTGTCGAAATAGACTACATTGCCTTCTGCATCTATGCGAAAACGAAACTCCGGTATTTCATTGACAGCGCGTAACACGGCGTAGAGATAGTGGAGGAAGAATGATTGTCCTGCGGCTTTGGCACGGGCTTTGGCTCCTCCGCACTCTACCTCTGAGGTTATGGAAATAGTGGGATTCTGAAAACTTTTGAAGAACTCATAATTACTTTTCCGCTCCCAGGTTTCTATGTCTATAATATGCTTCATTTTTTGATGGATTTCCTGTCATAAAAGAACATGAAATAGAGGCCGATGATCACAAAGGGGACACTCAGCCATTGCCCCATGTTGAGGCTCATATTGTCTTCAAAGCTAACCTGATTTTCCTTTAAGAACTCAACGAAGAAGCGGAATACAAAGATGGCCGTCAGACAGAGTCCGAAAAAGAAGCCGCGGTGTAGCTTTTTGTTATAGAACTTATAAAGATAGATCATCACCAGGAAAAGCAGGAAATAAGCGATAGCTTCGTAAAGCTGTGCCGGATGGCGTGGAAGCATATCTGTACGTTCAAAGACGAAAGCCCAGGGTACATCGGTCGGTTTACCAATGATTTCAGAGTTCATCAGGTTGGCCAGGCGGATACAGCAGGCAGTGATGGGAGTGGCTACAGCAATCATATCTACTACATCCATATAATGCATTTTTATTTTACGGCAATAGAGCCAGAGGGCAATCATCAGTCCTAACGTTCCACCGTGGCTGGCAAGTCCTTCATAACCTGTGAATTTCCAGCCTCCGTCGGGCAGGAATCTGATAGGAAGTATCATTTCCCAGAATCCCCGGAAACTGGTGAGATAGGTCTGAGGATCATAGAATATACAATGTCCCAGTCGGGCCCCAATCAGAATACCAAAGAAACAATAGAAAAACAGGGGCTCAAATTTCTTTTCGCTTATCTTTTTATCCCGGAACTGATAGTGAACTATAACATAGGCCAGAAAGATACCAACGGCCCACAATAGTCCGTAATAGCGAACGGGAAGTCCGAAGAGGTTGAACAATTCGGGATTCGGGTTCCAGTTAATAGATAATAAAATGGTATTCATAATTATTGAGTTTAATTTTATATTCTGAATTTCTTGGCTACTTCCTGATAGGTTGGTACTTCTATTCCCTGTTCTTCGGCAGCTGTTATCATGTCAAAAAGTAACCCTTGTACTTCGGATTGATGTCCTTTCTCCATATCTTTCTGCATGGATGCGGTGCTTTGTGGGTCGAGTTTATCAATTACTTTGAGATTGTAGGTGACGGGATCTTCGGAGAATTCGATACCGAGTTTCTTTCCTAACATGGCACTTTCGGTAGACAGGCCTATGAAAGTATCACGTATTTTACCCGGCTTTTGCACTTCGCCCATAGGAACATTGAAATAAGCTCCGGTGACGGCCATAGCCGAGATAAAGGACCACTTGACAAATGTATCCCGTTGAATGTCAGGTGACAGATCCACTTTGATTCCGCTTTCTACCAGATCGTCACGTACGGCTTCAAGCAGTCCGGCGGGTACATTTGTGCCTCTATGCGCTCCATATACCAAACGGAAAATGGTTCCCATCTGAGTAATTTCTCCCGGGGCGGATACGAACCCTACAATGTAAATACAACCATCCAGAACGGTTACGCCCGGAACAAGGCGCTGAATACGTGGTCCTGTACCATAAACATTGAGTATGGGAATTACGATTGTTTTTTCGTGAGAAGCCCGTTTTATCAGATCCGTGATAGAGTCAACGGAATAGCCTTTGACGCAAACGAATATTACGTCTGCTTTTCCTGTGTACTCTTCTGCTGTACAAGCTTTCACTGGAATGGTATGATTGCCTTTCAGGCCTGACTTTAACGTCAGTCCATTGTTCTGTATAGCTTCCAGGTGCGCCCCACGGGCTATACAGGTAACATCCTTTCCGCTCAGTGCAAGAAAGGCAGCAATACTGCCTCCTACACCTCCGGTTCCTGCTATAAGATAATTCATTCTTTATACGTTAAAACGGAAATGCATGATATCTCCGTCCTGTACTACATATTCTTTTCCTTCCACACCTAATTTACCGGCTTCTTTCACGGCAGCTTCTGAACCATACTGGATAAAATCATCATATTTGATAACCTCTGCACGGATAAATCCTTTTTCAAAGTCGGTATGGATTACTCCCGCACACTGAGGTGCTTTCCAACCTTTTTCATAAGTCCAGGCACGTACTTCCTGTACACCGGCTGTAAAATAAGTTTCGAGATTCAATAATTTATAAGCCGATTTGATAAGCCGGGCTACCCCTGATTCTTCCAGTCCTACTTCGGCAAGGAACATCTGGCGGTCTTCGTAAGTCTCCAGTTCGGCAATATCCGATTCTGTTTTGGCAGCAACAATAAGAATTTCTGCATCTTCATCTTTTACTGCTTCGCGAACCATGTCTACATATTTGTTTCCGTTTACGGCACTTGCTTCGTCCACGTTGCAAACATACATTACCGGTTTGCTGGTAAGCAGAAAGAGTTCGCGGGCAATTTTCTGTTCGTCTTTGGTTTCAAACTTTACAGTACGGGCCGATTTTCCCTGCTCCAATGCTTCTTTGTATTTAACGAGGATGTCATAAGTCTGTTTGGCAGTCTTATCACCTCCTGTTTGTGCTTGCTTTTGCACTTTCTGTATACGTGCGTCAATAGTGTCGAGGTCTTTCAACTGTAGTTCATAGTCAATAATCTCTTTGTCACGCACAGGGTTTACACTTCCGTCTACATGTGTCACATTATCATCATCAAAGCAACGAAGTACATGCAGGATGGCATCTGTTTCACGAATGTTTGCGAGAAACTTATTACCTAATCCTTCACCTTTACTGGCACCTTTTACCAGTCCGGCGATGTCTACAATTTCTACGGTAGTGGGTACAATTCGTTGCGGGTGTACCAGCTCCGCCAATTTATTCAAACGTTCGTCCGGAACAGTGATTACGCCTACATTCGGTTCTATTGTACAAAAAGGGAAGTTTGCCGCCTGTGCTTTCGCGTTCGACAAACAGTTGAAAAGTGTCGACTTTCCTACGTTGGGAAGTCCGACAATACCACATTGCAATGCCATTTATCTATTTCGTTATTATATTTATTATCAATGCCTGTAAACAGTACGTTCTGTTTAAAATATGTCTGCAAAGATAACTATTCTTTTAAAAATACAGGTGATAACATCTTAAAAAAGGGTTATATGTGAGTTGTACTCCCCGGAGTGTACTTTTAGGGGAAATAATTGTAGCTTTCTTTTGTTGCCGGGATATATTCATTACCTTTGCAGAGAACGTTGTACGACATGCGCATCTGGAACATGCTGACATGCACATGTCGTGCTGTACGAGATGTACATGTCATACTGTACGAGATGCACATGTCGTACAACGTTCTGTTACGACCTTCAATACGTTTGATTACAACATCTAATACGAAAGATTATGGGATTGATTTATCTGGTAAGAAAGAAGAGATTCAGCACAGTAGAAGGATTTAAGGAACTCTATTACGCTGTACAGAAGAAGCTCCAGAAACGTGGGGGTAAGAATGAGAATGACCTGGCGGATATGCTTTCTTCGCAAAGCGGTAGGAGTAAAGGTGATGTATTGAGTATACTTACTGACCTTCCTAAGGTGATGGAGGAAATATTGAAAAGCGGAGAGTCAGTCACTATTCGTGGACTCGGTTCGTTTCATGCAGCTGTTACGAGTGACGGTTTTGAGCATCCTGAGGATGTACTTCCTCATGAGGTGCGCTTGTCCAGAGTGTACTTTGTGGCCGACCGTAGATTCACCAACCGTGTTGGCAAGATGAAATTCTTCCGTTATCCCTTGTCGAAGTATTTTCCGAAAAGTGCATTGCGGGCAGAAACTTTAGTAAAAGAGGCTGAAGAAGAGTTCGAAGAAGACTTCGGACAAGGGGTGGAATAATTAAAAGGAATTACGAGTATACAGGTTTATCACAAAATTAACCGGAAGTTTCTTAACCGGAAGTTTCTATCGGGTGGACACTGGCTTGTTTTGCTGCATGGCGTGATGTCTGTTGTTATGCATATCGCTTTATGTAATTATCTCTTGTGTACCTTTTTGTGTAAGAAGTGCACTGTTTCTGTACTTTTTCTCTTTTTTTTAATTAATATGTAACACATCTGTCCTTATTTTTTTCTTTTCCGATCTATTGACAAGATTGCCAGCAAATGTTTTGTATTTCTCATATATTTTTGCGAATATTGCACCCATATCGTGTATCGGGAATTATTATGGATGACATTTTACTCGTTCAGCAACTAAAAAAAGGAAATCAACTTGCTTTCACCACTCTTTATAAAAAGTATGGTGCACAAGCTTTTGCACTGTCTTTTAAATACCTGTGCAATAAAGAGTTGGCTGAGGATGCTGTACAGAATTTGTTTATGAAAATCTGGATAAAACGTGAAGAACTGGAAGAGGGTCGTCCTATTAATCGTTTTTTATTTACTGTTTTGAAGAACGATCTATTGAATATTCTGCGGGATTCAAAAAGTAATATTTTTGTATTGGATGATTGTTTGGAAATTCTCAATTATCTGGATGGAGAGGATACAGATTCTCAGGAATTTGACCAGGAGCAAGTTGAAATGATACGTAGTGCCGTAGAACAATTGTCTCCTCAAAGGAAAAAGATTTTTTCTATGAAAATATCCGGGAAGTATTCTAATCAGGAGATTGCAAACAGATTAAATCTGTCTATAAATACCATTAAATTTCAATATAGCCAGTCTTTGAAACAAATTAAAAAGCTGGTTCGTGAGCGTGCAATTATGCTGTTAATGTAACTTTCGGATAGTCCAACGGGCATTCTTTTTTATCTTTCTTAAAATATTTTTCTAAAATCAATGATTTTATATAATACTTTTCTTACCTCTTTGTGTACTATATATAAAGATCAGTAAAAACATGCGTTTGAATAAACATAAAAATACAGCTCCGGAAATCATTAATTATATTGCTGAACATATAGACAGCGATATTGATTGTTTGCTAAAGAATGAACCTTTGGCTATGGGCGGGCGTGAGATGCCGGAGTTTGATGAATATAAAGTCTATCAGAATATACTTGATGAAGTAGATAAAAGAAAGAAGAGAGCGTTTTGGCCAGCTTTCAGGTGGGCGTGTGCCATCGCTTTGCTCCTTTTCAATATCAGTTACTTTACCTATATAATAATGGAAGAGTGTACTCCTGAATATCAAGAGATATGTGCTTCCAAAGGAGAAAAGTTGATTGTGCTCTTGCCTGACGGTAGCCGCGTGTGGTTGAATGCTGATTCAAAGCTGGTTTATCCGGAACAATTTACGGGGAAAGAACGTCAGGTTTCCTTGGTTGGTGAAGCTTATTTTGAGGTAAAAAAGAATCCGGATAATCCCTTCATGGTACAGGCGGATGAGATGAAGATAAAAGTGACTGGAACCAGTTTTAATGTATCTGCTTATCCTTCCGACAAAAAAATAACCACCACACTTGATGAAGGAAAGATTATGATAGGACATTATGGTTCTAAATCTCCATTGTATGAGATGCGCCCGGGACAAACAGCTGTTTATGAAAAAGGTAGTTCACTCTGCAAAATTCGGGCAAATGAGTATTATAAAGATGCTTCCGGATGGAAAGAGAATAGGTTGGTCTTTCGAAATACCCCTTTGGAAGAAGTGCTGGCAGTACTTTCAAGGCAGTTTGATGTTAATTTTGATATCCGTGGGACTAAGATAACCACGTTCACATATAATTTTGTTTGTAAAGCCAATGATCTTGGAAACATTCTGGAGACAATGTCTTCGATAACTCCAATTAAATTTAATAAAATTTCAGAAGATATCTATGAAGTAAGGTAAAAAATAATTAATCTAGTAACTTTATCAATTTCTAATTTTATGAATGAAAATCACTTGTTTTCATACATCCGAAAATGGTGTATGGTGTGCGGATTATGTCTTATTTTTCCGCTCATAGCTTACCCTCAACAACAGAAAATTTCTGTGACTATTCGTAATTTGTCTCTCAAACAGGCTATGGAACAGATCAGTAAGCAGGCTGAAATGAATGTAGCTTATAGTAAAGAGTTTGTTGATACCAATAAGAAGGTTTCTTTGAAAGTTCAAAATGTGAAATTAGAGGATGCCCTTTCTTCTTTATTGAAAGGAATGAATATTGGTTTCCGTTTTTTGGACAATAGTATTCTGTTGTATAATAAAAATGAACAAAAAAAAGAAGATACTTCTTCTGATAAAAAGAAAGAAGTATCAGTAAATGGACAAGTCGTTGATAAAATGACAGGAGAGCCGATTGTAGGTGCTACAATATCAGTTGTAGGTACTTCTACGGGTACAATTACTGATATTGACGGAAATTATTCGTTGAAAGTAGATGAAGGAAGTACGTTACTTTTCTCTTTTATAGGTTACACAGAGGTAAAACAAGTTGTTCGCCAACCGGGAAAGCTGGATGTGACTTTAGCGGAAAATGCAATTCAACTGAATGATGTAGTTGTGGTTGGTTATGGAGTGCAGAAGAAAGTAAATCTGACAGGTGCCGTATCTATGGTAAAAGGAGATGTTTTAGAAAACAGGCCAATCTCAAATGTAAGTACAGGTTTGCAAGGACTTTTGCCTGGTGTTACAATTACTTCTTCATCTGGTCAGCCGGGGGCTGTTCCTGATATTAAGATACGTGGTGTGAATACTATTAACAGTAGTACTTCTCCTCTTATATTAATAGATGGTGTGGCTGGTGGTGATATGAACCTTCTGAATCCAGGTGATATTGAGAGTGTTTCAGTACTTAAAGATGCTGCTTCTGCTTCTATTTATGGTGCACGTGCAGCAAATGGCGTTATCTTGATTACAACAAAGAAAGGTAAGCAGAAAGAAAAAGCGACATTGACTTATTCTGGCTATATCGGTTTACAAACTCCGACGGCACTTCCTGAATTGGTTAATGGTAGGCAGTATATGGAGTTGTCTAATGAGGCGATGGCTGCAGCGGGATTTTCAAAACCTTATAATGATGAAGCATTTTCAAAATATGATTCAGGAAATTATCCTAATGAATATTCGAATACGGATTGGATTGGTGAAATATTCAAAAAGAGTAGTTTGCAAACAAGCCATTCTTTAAGTGTTAGAGGTGGTAGTGAGAAAAGTGGTTATTTTATGTCTTACGGATATTTAAACCAAGATGGTCTAGTGGTAGGAGATGCTTTTGATTCTAAAAGACATAATGCTCGAATTAGCGTAAATACAGAGGTCTTTGATAGATTAAAATTGAATGGCACTGTTAGTTTTGTTGATTATTATCGCCGTGCTTCGGGCTTTTCAGGTGCATCCGGTGTATTTAGGTTAGCCCAACGAAATTCTCCTTTATTACCTGTTAAGTGGCAACAGCAAGATGAAAACGGAAATTGGGTCGATTCAGAGAATTGGTCAAATGGTTCTGTAAAAAATCCTCTTTCTATAGCTTATGATGGTGGTACAGAACAAAGGAAGTCACGAACATTAAATACGATTATAGGTGCTGATTTAAAAATTATAGAAGGTTTAAATTTAGGTGGGCAATATGCAGCTAATTACTATTTTAGAGAGACGGATGAATATAACCCGGTTTTACCAGAGTTTTATGCAGATGGAACACCTGATCCTCAAAATAAAAATTTGCGTAATTATGTATATCAGGCACATCAGGATGCTCTGACGCAAAGTTTCCAATTAACGTTGAATTATAATAAGAGTATCAAATTACATGAATTTGGTGCATTATTGGGTTTTTCTCAGGAATGGTATGATTTTAGTGATTTAGATGGTAGTAGAAAAAATATTCTTTTAGATGATATTTATGTATTAGATGCTGGAACTGAAGATATCACAAATGGTGGTGGTAAAGATTCTTGGGCATTACGTTCTTATTTTGGGCGTATTAATTATGCTTATAATGAGAAATATTTGTTTGAAGCTAATATGCGTATTGATGGTACTTCTCGATTTGCAAAGAATAATCGCTGGGGATATTTCCCTTCATTCTCTGTTGGATGGAACTTTTCTCGTGAGAGTTTTATGAGATTTGCTGATTCTGTTCTGAAATCAGGAAAACTTAGAGCTTCTTGGGGTGAACTTGGTAATCAAAATGTTGGCAGTGATTATTATCCTTATCTGACACCAATTGAAAGAATTGAAAAGAGTTATCCTATTGGAGGTATTAATAATATTGGTTTTGCCCAAAAAAAATTGGGAAATATGAATATTAAGTGGGAAACCATCCGGATGTTGAATATCGGTATTGATTTGAGCTTCTTTGAAAATCGTCTAACTACATCATTTGATTGGTTTAAGAAAGAGAATATTAATGCTTTGGTAAAACCTATTTATCCTACTATCGTTGGTGTAACGGGAACAGCTAATTTACCATTTGAGAATATGGGTAAAATTGAGAATAAAGGCTGGGAATGGGATATTTCTTGGCGTGATAGAATCGGAGAGGTGAAATATAGTATGTCATTTAACATATCTGATGCAAAGAATAAAATTGTTGACTTAGGAAAGAGTGAACCGACTTTAGCGGATAAAATAAGAAGAGTGGGTGATCCTATCAATGCTTTTTATGGATATTTGACCGATGGGTTGGCGCAAATATCTGATTTTGGTGGACAAAATGCAGATGGAAGATATATTAATCCTAATTTTGCTATACCTAAGGCTTCGGAAAGTATAGTACAACCAGGTGATATTAAGTACAGAGATATTAGTGGTCCGAATGGTAGTCCGGATGGAGTAATTGACAATTATGATAAGGTGGTATTTGGGGATCCCTATCCTCATTATACTTATTCTTTCAAGGGTGCTGTGGAATGGAAAGGTTGGGATTTTAGTTTTTATCTACAAGGTGTAGGTAAAGTGAATGGTTATCTGAAAGATGAGGCTCGTCATTGTTTTATTAATGATTATTCTGTACCTAAAGTAGAGCATTTGGATAGATGGACACCTAATAATCCGAATGCAGCTTATCCAAGACTGTATCAAGCTCAGACTCATAATTTATTATTTAGTGACTATTGGCTGGAAGATGCTTCATATTTACGGCTGAAAAATGTTCAATTGGGATATACTTTTCCAAAAAAATGGATTAATAGTTTGGGACTTTCCAATTTAAGGGTATACGCCTCTGCTGATAATTTGTTGACATTTACTAAATATTTTGGAGCTTATGACCCGGAAGTACGTGAAACGTCTGGTGATTCTTATCCGCAGGTGAAAACTTATGTGTTTGGTTTATCTGTTTCATTTTAATAAAGATAATAAATACTGATATGAAAACTATAAAATATATTTTAGTATTGCTTTTGTTTTGGGTTAATACTTCATGTGCCGACTTCTTGGACAGATATCCACAAGATTCTGTTACTAATGAAACATATTGGAAAACAGAAGAACAGCTACGGGCAGCTCTATATCCCTGTTATGGAGCTTTTGAATATGAATTAATGATAAAATGGGCTGAGTCTACTGCGGAAACTGTAATGTGGGGAGATAAAAATAGTGGATTGAGTAAAGTTTCCGGAGGAAAACATGCTTATACGGATGGTTTTCCATTTACTTCCTATTGGCGGTATTCTTATGGTCATATTTATACATGTAATAATTTCTTGGATAATTATGATAAAGCAGAGATTGAACAGGATGTAAAGGATGTATATGCAGCTGAAGTAAAAGTGATAAGATCATGGCTCTATTTTATGTTAACTACTTTTTATGGTGATGTACCCTGGGTTGATCATGTGATAACAGCTGATGAAGCCTATGTACCTCGTACGTCGAGAAATCAAATTATTGATTATTTGATGGATGATTTGGAATGGGCCGCATCTAAATTACCTGAGGAAAGACAATTGGGAACTAATGTTGGACGTATTGACCGATGGGGGGCATTGGCTATGCAAGCACGTATAGCATTGCAAAATGAACGATATGATATTGCTGCGAAAGCTGCGAAGGAGGTTATAGATAAAGGACCTTATGGGTTATATGATTATGAAAAGATATACCAGTTAGAAGGTGATGTAGAAGTTAACCCAGATAATAATGAATCAATTATTTATAGTGTTTACATCAAGGATGTGCGTATGAATAATATGCCTAATGAAACTTGTTGCCCTACGGATTTTATCCGTTTTAATCCTTCAAAAACATTAGTGGATGCTTATTTATGTACAGATGGAATGCCTGCTAAAGCGGGGTTGGAGTATTATAAGCAGACGAATATTAAAACTTCTCCTCTTTATAAATATCCGGAAGAGCACTATGTTGATTATTTTCAGAATAGAGATCCTCGTATGAAAATGACCTTGTATGCCCCCGGAGATGAATGGCCGGGTGGTGATGACGGAGATGCAGAATATCGTAAGCCCAATCCGATATTTAATCTGCCTCGTTTTTCCTCTCTTCAACCTGGAAGAAACGGAGCTAACGGGATTACTGGATTTTATTTTAAAAAATACAATGTAAAATCAATTGCGGGTAATTATAATATATCTCACAATAATTTGAATGTAATTCGCTTTCCTGAGGTTTTGTTGATTTATGCGGAGGCCCTTTATAAAACGAAAGGTACTTTATCTCAAGATGATCTCGACTATACAGTCAATAAATTAAGAGACCGTGTGGGGATGCATAGAATGAATCTGGATGAATTGACTGAATGGAATCTTGATCTTTGGACAGAATTGAAAAGAGAACGTCGAGTAGAATTGTCTTTTGATGGAATGAGATACGCTGATGTGATGCGTTGGAAAGAAGGTGAACTTAGATTTGGACGTGCTATAACAGGGCCGAGTCTTAAAGTCTGTATGAATGATTTGGGTGCTAATCCTTATCCTGATACTGGTGTTGATGAGTTTGGAGATGTGATATATGAGAAATCAGTGGTTGAAGGTGGAGCTCGTTATTTTGATCCGGCTATGCATTATCTATGGCCGGTCCCTTACGAAGAGAGAGTGAAAAATCCACTTCTAGGACAAAATCCCGGATGGCCTGAATAAATGAATCAGAATGTCATAGATTTCGTATAGTCGGAATCTATGACTTACGATACTTCTACTAAAAACTAAAAAAATAATTATGAAAAAATTTTTATTGATATTTCTTTGTTTGAGTTTTTCATTTTTTGGTTGTAGCCAGAATGATGAACCTGGAACTGATTCTGGATGGGATACAGGTGGTAGTGTAGAAAGTAAATTGACAGTGATGAGTTATAATATCAGGCATTGTGCCCCTTATTATGGTACGTCAGAAGCAACTGTAGCAAATGTTAATAATGTAGCTGAAGTTATCAAAAGGATTAAACCCGATGTGATTTTGTTACAAGAAGTCGATCAGTGTACTAAGCGAAGTCTCGGAATAGATCAAGCTAAAGAACTGGCAAAGTTAGCTGGTTACCCGTACTACTATTTCTTTAAACAGAAAGATCTTGAAACAGGTGGTGCGTACGGAGCCGCTATTCTTTCTTCATTTTATATGAGTGAAATAGTGAATCATGAGCTACCAAAAGTAATTGACGGGTTGACAATTACAGGTAGCAATGTTTTAGGTACTGCCAAGATAAAATTTAATGAGACTACTATTTATCTGGCGGTGACGCATTTATCTGTTACTCAAGCGGAGAAAGACAGGCAATTTCCGATTATATTGAAAGAATTATCCTCAAAGGGAGATGCACCGATTATTGTAGCAGGCGATTTTAATTCAAAACCGGATAATTCGATTATCAAAAAGCTTGATGAAGCAGGATTTATTAGAACGAACACTGATCCGATGAAGTTTACAATACCTTCTAATGCACCTAACCGGGAGTTGGATTACATTGCTTACAAACCTGAAAAACAATTTAGTGTGATTTCTCATACTGTGTTTACAGGTATAAATGCTTCTGATCATTTACCTATTGTATCTGTATTAAACGTATCAAAACCCTAACAAAGATGAGAATATTAAGAAATTGCTTATTGATTTTGTATTTGCTATTGGTTGGAAATACATATGCTCAGGATACTTTGAGAATGAAAGTTATGACTTATAATCTAAGATTTGGTGAGTTGGCAGAGTTGAAAGATCTGGCTGCACATATAAAGTCTTTTAATCCTGATTTTGTAGCACTTCAGGAAGTTGACTCTAAAACCAATCGTGATCGTACACCTCATCAGAGAGGAAAGGATTTTATATCGGAATTAGCCTATTATACTGGCATGTTCGGTTTATATGGCAAAACAATAGAATATAAAGGAGGGTATTATGGTATTGGAATTCTCTCAAAATACCCTTATATCAAGATTCAGAAAACGCTTTTACCTCAACTTGGAAAAGATTATGAACAACGTGTTTTGTTAGAGGGGCTTTTTGAAATGAACGGCGATACCATTGTTTTTGCTTCTACCCATTTGGATGCTAAGCTTACAAAAACGAGGGAATTACAAGCTGAATTTATTAATAATCATTTTAGAAAAGTGGATTATCCTACTGTACTTGGAGGAGATTTTAATTCTGATGTTTCCTCTAAAGTGATTAAAGAGTTAAAACAGGAATGGTTCTGTGATGCTGATATGACTCCTACTGTACCGGCATGGAAACCTTATCGAAAGATAGATTTCCTGTTTGCCAAACCGCAGAAAGGTTGGAAAGTAATTCGTACCCAAACAATCCAATCCGTGTTGTCCGATCATTTGCCTATTATCACGGAATTGGAATATATAAGGCCTTAAATAAGGAAAGCTCTTAAAATAACTTGAGTCTGATAAGTGAAGAATATGAAATGATAAATTAACATCGGACTTACATTACTATACCGTTTATGTTAAACATTTAAATGTATTTTATTATGAAAAAAATTACAGGTTTATTATTTGTATTTGCATTTTTTACAAGTGTATTATGTGCAAAATCTATTGAAGTAACTACATCTGAAATGGATGTAACAATTGCCGGTTCATTGCCTTATGTGATTGAAAATGCTGAATCGGGCAGTATTATTGAATTTAATTTTGATGGTGAAGAGCTTGATTATGGTGAAGGGACTGGGATTATTATCAAGGGTAAAAATCTGACAATAAATGGTATAAACAAAAAAAACGGGAAACGTGTGTTTATTAAAGGGGTACAATCCCTGTTTACGGTCAGTGAATCGTCAGAACTTTCTTTGAATGACCTGATAATTGATGGTTTCAAAAGTATTGCCATCAGATTGAGTGGTAGTTCTGTTTTGAATGTTGACAACTGTCAGTTCTCAAATAATTATGAAGCAGTTCCAGGTGCAATTAATAACGGTGGAGTGATACGTGTCAGTAGTGCAAAAGCCGTGTTGAAGAACTCTTTGTTCATCAAGAACAGATGTGGAGGTTCCTATGGTGGTGGAGCGGTCTGTGCTTATGCAGCATCGGAATTGCGCGTTGAGAATTGTTCTTTTGTAGAAAATGAAGGTGCTGCAGGTGGTGCTATTGGAATAAACGCGACAGCTAAAAATGTTTCTCCTATTGTTTACATTGCTAACTCAACTTTTGCTAATAACATTGCTGATGGTCGTGGTGGGGCTATCTATATGCAGACAGGAACTACGGTAGATATTTTTTCTCCAGTAATTGTCAATTGTACGTTTGTAGGAAATCTGGGGAATAATGGTGGAGCTCTTTGTGTATGGTCGCGAGCTACAACTTCTATGAAACCGACTTTCGTTAATAATTTATTTGCTGAGAATTATAGTAGCACGTGGTTGGAGGATGAGACTCAATATGATATTTTAGCTTTTTATATGGGTGGTGAGTTAGATGGAAACAATCAGCCAATACCGCAAACGGTTTTTCCGACTTGTATGAATAACTTGTATGTTTTTGCTTCTAAAGATTTTTTCAAGGACTCTTCTAATAAGCAAATAGATTTTAACAATAATACTATTTTTAAAGCCATAGAAAAGAATCCATGGGATGAAGGTGATATGTCATTTAATCATCAAACGAGTGTGCTGGAAAGTGATAGGATGGTTGCTATGATTGCCGAGAATAGTATTGCTTTAGGTGCAGGAGTTGCTACTGTAAGCGGTATTGAAATTCCGACTACAGATCAATTGGGTAAAGTACGCCCTGCTACACCTTCTGTGGGTGCGGTAGAATATTCTGTACCTAGTGGCATTGGAAATACTACTGCAGATGAATGTGAGATTAAAGTTTATAGCGTAGGTAATAACATATATGTGAGTGGCATTCAGGAAATGGCTCTTATAAAGATATATGACTTAACAGGAAAATTGGTTTTTGAAAATGTGGTAAAAAACGACGTGGCAACAACGGTAAATATAAGTACAGGTATGTATATTGCCAAGGTAGATAATGAGACTGTGAAATTCGTTGTTTCTGAATAAAACAGGAGAACTGATAGATGAAAATAAGACGCCTGATTAGTTTGTTATGTTTCCTGTGGATTGTAATAACGGTCCAAGGGCAGGTCAAATATGTATTTTATTTTATAGGCGACGGGATGGGAGTAAATCAGGTAAACGGAACGGAGATGTACCGAGCGGCTTTAAAAGGTCATATAGGTACTGATCCTTTATTATTTACTCAATTTCCCAGCGGAGGTGTGGTGAGTACTTATTCGGTAACTCATCCTGTCACGGATTCGGCTGCTGGTGGAACAGCGTTGGCCACGGGAAAGAAAACATATAATGGAGCCATTGGTGTGGATATGAGTAAACAAGCATTGGTGAGCGTGGCCGAATGTGCTAAAACGAAAGGTAAAAAAGTCGGGATTGCCACTAGTGTTAGTATAGACCATGCTACTCCGGCAGCTTTTTATGCTCATCAACCCGATAGAAAGATGTTTTATGAAATAGCTTGTGATTTGCCCAAAGCTGGTTTTGATTTTTATGCCGGTTCTGGTTTCCTGAGTCCTAATAAAACATCTGACGTTAAAGATGGTTCTAACATCTATCAAGTAATAGAAAAGGCGGGTTATACCGTGGCTCGGGGAATCGAAGATTTTAGAAAGCAGGTAGATAAAGCCGATAAAATGATTTTGATACAGCAAGAGGGCAAACCGGATTTGAGTTTGTCTTATGCTATCGATCAGCATGATGATGATTTGACTTTACCCGAGATAACCCAAAGTGCTATACAATTTTTGATGAAGGAAAATAATAAAGAAGGATTTTTCCTGATGGTTGAAGGTGGAAAAATAGATTGGGCCTGCCATAGTAATGATGCTGCTACTGTCTTTTGGGAAGTGGAAGATTTTGATCGTTCTATTGCTGTGGCTTATGATTTCTATAAGAAGCATCCTCAGGAAACGTTGATTGTTATTACGGCTGATCATGAAACGGGTGGCATTGTATTGGGTACAAAAAAGTACAATCTTAATTTACAGGCGTTGCAATATCAGAAATGCTCGATAGAGATGCTTTCAAATAAAATCTCTGAGCTTAGAAAAATGCGGAAGAATGAAGTTAGCTGGGATGACATTAAGGCCTTATTAAGTATGGAGATGGGATTCTGGAGTAAACTTTCTATTGATAAAGAGCAAGAAAAGTTGTTGTATACCGTATTTGAAACTTCTTTTGTGAAAAATAAAGTGAAGTTTGAAGAAAGATTGTATTCAAAAATCGAACCATTGGCTGTATGTGCCAGAAAAGTGATGAATCAAATTGCTGTTTTAGGTTGGGCAGGTGGTACGCATTCTGCTGGATATGTTCCTGTTTTTGCTATAGGAGCAGGTTCGGAACAGTTTTGTGGTAAATTGGATAACGTTGATATTCCTAAGAAAATACGGGCATTGATACAATAATGAGTATGAACCAATTTCCGAGTCTGCTTTGGATTTCGGTTATTGGTTCTTTTTTAATTTTGATTTTATATTATGAGATATTCTATATTGAAGTATTTGTTTATCTTTTGTTTGTCTATTGCTTTATATGCCTGTAACATGGAATCAAATGATATATTGGTTCCTGCTAAACAACTTATAGAGCGTCAGATTGGAATCCGGGCTAATGAAATTACTTGTCAGGTTATAGAACCGGTTAACGGAAAAGAAACCTTTGAGATAGAGGCTCGGGATGGGGTACTGGTTTTGAAAGGAAGCAGTACTGTAGCTATTTGTTATGCGTTTCATACCTACCTGAAGGAGGCTTGCCATGCTATGAAGACCTGGAGTGGAGAACATATAGAGCTACCTGAAATATGGCCTGATTATATCGCTAAAAAGCAAACGACTCCTTATTCGTACAGATACTTTCTGAATGTTTGCACTTATGGTTATACTACTCCCTATTGGAATTGGGATCGTTGGGAAAAAGAAATAGATTGGATGGCACTTAGAGGTGTAAATATGCCTTTGGCTACTGTGGCGAGTGAAGCGATTGCCGAAAGAGTATGGTTACGTATGGGACTTACAAAAGAAGAAATTCGGGCGTTTTTTACAGCACCAGCTCATTTGCCATGGCATCGTATGGGCAACCTGAATACATGGGATGGGCCTTTGTCCGATAAATGGCAAGAAAGTCAGATTGAGATGCAACATCTTATCATTAATCGTATGCGTGAGCTGGGGATGCAGCCGATAGCTCCGGCATTTGCGGGATTTGTACCAATGGCTTTTGCAGAGAAACACCCTGCTGTAAAATTCAAACATTTGAAATGGGGAGGATTTGATGATAAATATAATGCTTATGTACTTCCTCCGGATTCTCCGTTCTTTGAAGAGATTGGGAAAATGTTTATTGAGGAATGGGAGAAAGAATTTGGTAGAAATACTTATTATCTTTCAGACAGTTTTAATGAAATGGAACTTCCGATAGAAAAAGAGGATATAGAAGGAAAACATAAACTTTTGGCTCAATATGGTGAATCGATTTATCGTTCTATCACGGCTGGTAATCCGGATGCAGTATGGGTTACGCAAGGATGGACTTTTGGATACCAGCATTCTTTCTGGGACAAAGAGAGTTTACAGGCTCTGTTGAGCCGGGTACCGGATGATAAGATGATTATTGTAGATTTGGGCAATGATTACCCCAAATGGGTTTGGAACACAGAACAGACTTGGAAAGTACACGATGGTTTCTACGGTAAGAAATGGATATTTAGCTATGTTCCCAATTTTGGTGGCAAAACTCCTATGACTGGTGATTTGCAGATGTATGCTTCTTCTTCTTCTGAAGCGTTACATTCTAAATCTTGTGGAAATCTTATAGGATTTGGTTCTGCTCCGGAGGGGCTTGAAAATAATGAAGTAGTTTATGAGCTATTGGCCGATATGGGGTGGACGGACCAGAGTATAGATCTTGATAAATGGTTAAAGTCATATTGTGAAGCTCGCTATGGGAAATATCCGGATGCAATGAAAGAGGCTTGGGTATTATTTAGAAAAAGTGCTTATAGTTCACTTTACTCTTATCCTCGTTTTACCTGGCAGACAGTGACTCCGGATCAGAGACGAATTAGCAAGATAGATACCAGTGATGATTTTTTACGTGCTGTTGAATTGTTTCTCACTTGTGCAGACAGTTTGCAAAACTCGGAACTTTATGTGAATGATGCCATAGAGTATGCTGCATATTATGTGGCTGCCAAAGCAGACAAACTTTATGTGAAAGCTCTTGAAGAAAATACGATTGGTGATAAGCTTGCGGCACAATACACATTGAGACAGGTTGTTGACTTGCTGTTAGATGTGGATAAGCTTCTTGCTTCACATCCTCTTTATCGTCTTGAAGAGTGGGTAGAATTAGCAAGAAATAGCGGTACCACTTCTGAAGAAAAGGATAAGTATGAATCAAACGCAAAACGCCTTATTACTACTTGGGGAGGGTTTCAAGAGGATTATGCTGCTCGTTTTTGGAGTGGATTAATAAAAGACTACTATATACCACGTTTAAAACTTTATTTCTCCAAACAGTGGGAAGATTTGGATCGTTGGGAAGAAACATGGATAAATACTCCATGGCACAACACAACAAAACCATTTGAAAATCCTGTTAATATTGCCGTTGAACTTGTGAATAAAGCAAAGGTATTTTGATTTAGTTTTCAGGTAAGCAGAGTATCCCCCCTTCTCTTGTAAATATTGCAAGAGAAGTACTCTGTCTTTTTATTTGATACGAGTAATAAAGTCTTATCTTTGATAAGTTTTTAATTTGCAATTTATGCTGTATGAGAAAGATTATTCTTGCTTTTGATTCATTTAAAGGATCTGTAGGTTCACTTGATATTGCCCGATATGCTGCGCAAGCTATTTTGAAAGAGTATCCTCATTGTGAATTGATCCATTTCCCGATTGCAGATGGTGGAGAAGGAACTACTGAAGCAATTTGTACTCAATTGGATGTAAATAGGGTTTCTTGTATTGCCCATGATCCGCTGATGAATCCGATAGAAGTTTCGTATGGAATAACCAAAGATGGGAAAACAGCAGTCTTTGAGATGGCTTCTGCCAGTGGGCTTCCTCTGATTCCTATTGCTTTGAGAAACCCAATGCATACTTCTTCTTTCGGGACAGGAGAAATTATTTTGGATGCATTGAATCGTGGATGCCGTCATTTTATTATGGGTATAGGTGGTAGTGCAACAAATGATGCCGGTATAGGTATGATGCACGCTTTGGGGGTTCGTTTTCTGGACAAAGAAAAGAAAGAACTCGAACCGAAAGGGAGTAATCTTATCCATATTGCACTTATTGATACTGCTACTTTACATCCTGCTTTAAAAGAGTCTGTTTTTACAATAGCATGTGATGTAAATAATCCATTCTATGGGCCACAAGGGGCTGCCTTTGTCTTTGCTCCACAAAAGGGAGCAAACCTGGATGAAGTTAAAGCATTGGATGAGGGGTTACAACACTATGCTATGGTTCTTAAAGAACAGAAAGGGATGGACATTACTTTAATAGCCGGTGCTGGTGCGGCTGGTGGTATGGGTGGGGGAATACTTCCTTTTCTGAATGCAACATTGAAGTCGGGTATTGATACAATTTTGGATATTCTTCATTTCAGGGAGTATGCTCAGTCTGCAGACCTTATTTTTACGGGTGAAGGAAAGCTGGATGCACAAACTGGTATGGGGAAGGCATTAGGTGGTATTTTGAAAATAGCTGTTGAAGAAAATATCCCCGTCATAGCCTTAGGAGGATGTGTAGAGGCTGTAGAGCAGTTGAATGAAATGGGATTTACGGCTGTATTGTCTGTTCAGCCGGCTCCTGTCTCTTTAGATCAGGCTATGCAACAGGAATTTGCTCTTAAGAATATCGAAAGAACCGTGACTCAACTTATACGTATTATTAAATGCTTTAAGTCGTAAAGTGTAAATCAGCTTAAGTGTCGTGGTTAATAAAAGTCACGATTATGAAGCATAAACTATGAATCTTTTCTATGACAGCAATTGGCGCTTTAATCGGATTGTTAGTATCCGTTCTTTTAATCATAAAAAAAATATCTCCGGCTTATAGTTTAATAGCCGGAGCAATTGTTGGCGGGTTGTTAGGCGGATTACCATTGACAGAGACAGTAAAGGTGATGACAGATGGCGTCAAAGACGTTACACCAGCCATCATCCGTATTCTTACAGCAGGGGTATTGTCCGGTGTGCTTATTAAAACAGGAGCAGCGACTACCATCTCTAATGCTATTATAAATACATTAGGAGAGAAACGGGTATTTGCAGCATTAGCTTTGGCAACTATGTTGCTATGTGCTGTTGGGGTTTTTATTGATGTGGCTGTTATTACAGTAGCCCCTATTGCACTGTCTATCGGAAAACGTTTGGGCTTGTCACCATCCGTACTATTGATAGCCATGATTGGTGGAGGAAAATGCGGTAATATAGTTTCCCCGAATCCGAATACAATTATTGCAGCTGAAAACTTTAAAGCAGATTTATCATCGGTCATGTTTTACAATATTCTTCCGGCAATTATCGGGTTGGTGTTTACGGTTTTTGTTATTATCCGCCTTATCCCCCGAAAACTTACTATTGTCGCTCCAGGACAGGAAGAAATCACAGATGATAAACAATTGCCTTCTCTTACCAGCAGCCTGATAGCACCTTTCGTCACTATCATCTTACTTGCCCTGCGGCCTTTGGCTGGTATTACCATTGATCCTCTAATAGCTCTGCCCATCGGCGGAATTTGTGGTATCCTTTGCATGAAACAATGGAAAAATATTCTGCCTAGTATGGAATACGGTCTCCAAAAAATGTCTACTGTAGCTGTACTTTTAATCGGTACAGGAACAATTGCAGGCGTTATCAAAAACTCTACTCTAAAAGACTGGATTCTGCAACTACTGGAACAAGCCCACTTCAATGAAATAATGATAGCTCCCGTATCTGGCGCATTAATGTCAGCCGCCACGGCCTCTACTACTGCCGGAGCTACTCTCGCTTCCGCCTCTTTTGCAGAAGCAATTCTTGCTGTCGGTATTTCCGCTGCATGGGGAGCTGCCATGATCAACTCCAGTGCCACAGTACTGGATCATTTACCTCATGGCTCTTTTTTTCATGCTACCGGTGGAGTCTGTGAATTGACTTTTAAGCAACGTCTGAAACTCATTCCTTATGAAACCCTTATAGGAGCAGTATTGGCAGCCTCTACTACCCTCTTATGTCTCGTTTGGTGATTATCTAATACATTATAACTCATAAATTATAAACTCATGCCTGCCAATAATCGTCTTCTCTCTCTCGATGTCCTGCGAGGATTCACTGTTGCCGGAATGATACTTGTCAATAATGCCGGTGCATGCGGATACGGCTATGCCCCTCTGCGTCATGCCAAATGGGATGGCTTCACTCCTGCCGACCTTGTGTTTCCTATGTTTATGTTCCTGATGGGAATATCCACCTACATATCTTTGCGCAAATATGATTTTCAATGGCGACTTGCTATTGGAAAGATAATAAAACGTGCTCTTCTCCTGATCCTGATAGGTATTGCCATGAAATGGATTATAAATTCAAGTGAAACCGGTATTTGGACTGATTGGGAGCATATGCGACTTTTAGGAGTGATGCAACGACTGGGTATTTGCTACGGAGCAACAGCTATCATGGCGTTGTTTATCCCTCATAAACGTTTTTTTCCGGTAGCTCTTCTTCTTTTAGCAGGATATTTTATTCTTCAGTTGATAGGAAACGGATTCGAGAAAAGTCCCGATAATATTATAGCCATAGTCGATTCTACCGTTTTGGGAACAAATCACATGTATCTGCAAGGGCGCCAGTTTGTAGAACCGGAAGGAATTTTAAGTACTATTCCTGCCATCGCCCAGGTAATGATTGGTTTCGTATGTGGACGAATGGTTATCAATCAGAAGGATAACAAAGAACGAATGCAAAAACTCTTTTTTCTCGGTACCTTAATGCTATTTGCCGGATTCTTATTAAGTTATGCCTGTCCGCTTAACAAGCGTCTATGGTCTCCGAGTTTTGTATTGCTTACTTGCGGAATAGCAGCTTTAGCATTAGCTGTATTGATCGAAATAATCGATGTTCGACAAAAGAAAAGCTGGTGCACTTTCTTCAATGTTTTCGGAGTAAATCCACTGGTTCTTTATGTATTTGCCGAAATTTTCGGTGATCTGTTGCGAATATGGAAAGTTAACACATCCCTGTTCGATACCTGTCTGCAACCCCTATTCGGCAACTATTTCGGTTCATTCATGTATGCGGTCTTTTTCCTATTATTTAACTGGCTTATCGGATACATTCTATTTAAAAAACAAATTTACATAAAACTATAATTGAAATGATGAAAAGAAACATTTATTTGGTTATCGTAACATTGTTCCTCTCACTATCAGCGGGGGCAAAGGAGAAAGACGTAGCCATTATGCAGTCAATGGTGAAACGTCTCATCCCGGCATATGCCGAGAACTTTCAGTTTAAGAAAATAAAACCCGTTGACGGAAAAGACTGTTTCCAGTTGGATACTTCCGACTCTGGGAAAATAGTGATTGGCGGTAATAACGCTAACTCAATGGCAATGGGGCTGAATTATTATTTAAAGTATTATTGTCTTACCACAATCTCATGGTATGCCGATATTCCTGTTGAAATGCCTGAAACTCTTCCGGTGCCGGAAAAAACTTTTAGTGCGGAAGCAAAAGTAGACAGACGCTTTTTTTTGAACTACTGTACTTATGGTTACACTATGCCTTATTGGCAATGGAAAGATTGGGAGCGTTTTATTGACTGGATGGCTCTGAACGGGGTCAATATGCCTTTGGCCATTACAGGTCAGGAAGCCGTATGGTATAAAGTATGGAAGAAATTAGGTTTGACGGATCAGGAAATCCGTTCCTATTTTACGGGACCTACGTATCTACCCTGGCATCGTATGGCAAATATTGATGGATGGAACGGTCCGTTACCTATGGAGTGGTTGGATAATCAGGTGGAACTACAGAAAAAGATACTTGCGCGGGAACGCGAATTGAATATGAAACCGGTATTGCCTGCTTTTGCCGGTCATGTACCTGCAGCTTTGAAACGAATTTATCCGGAGGCTAATATTCAGCATCTTGGTAAGTGGGCAGGTTTTGCTGATACGTATCGTTGTTATTTTCTGAATCCCGAAGAACCGCTGTTTGCTACCATTCAAAAACATTTTCTTCAGGAGCAGACTCGTTTGTTCGGAACTGATCATATTTATGGCGTAGATCCTTTTAACGAGGTAGATCCACCAAGTTGGGAACCCGAATATCTCAGTCAGGTATCTTCGGATATGTATCGGACATTGACAGCAGCAGATCCGAAAGCGGAATGGATGCAGATGACCTGGATGTTTTATCATGACCGCAAGGATTGGACGGCTCCGCGTATCAAAGCTTTACTAACCGGAGTGCCGCAGGATAAGATGTTTTTACTGGATTATCATTGTGAGAATGTAGAACTTTGGAAAAACACTGAACACTTTCATGGACAACCTTATATTTGGTGCTATTTAGGTAATTTTGGGGGAAATACGACTCTTACCGGTAATGTAAAGGAGAGTGGTGACCGTCTTGACAATGCGTTGATAAATGGTGGAAGTAACCTTCGGGGTATCGGTTCTACGCTCGAAGGCTTGGATGTTATGCAGTTTCCCTATGAGTATATCTTTGAGAAGGCGTGGGATTTGAATCTTGACAACGAGGCGTGGTTACAAAATCTTGCCGACCGTCATGCCGGGACTGTTTCCCAGCCTGTTCGTGAAGCGTGGGATATTCTGTTCAACCAGATATACGTACAGGTTCCCAAAACATTAGGCGTATTACCTAACTATCGTCCGGTGATGAACAAACCTAATAGACGTACGGTTATTGATTATTCCAATGCTACTTTATTACAAGCCTGGGAAAAACTGTTACAGGCTACGGACTGTAACAGAGACGCTCTGCGGCTGGATATCATTACTGTAGGTCGTCAATTACTGGGTAATTATTTTCTTATAGTGAAAGATGATTTTGACCGTATGTATACAGTTAAAGATCTTCCGGGGTTGAAAGCCAGAGCTGCGGAAATGAAAGAGATCCTTAATGATTTGGATCGTTTGAATGCTTTTCATAGCCGTTGTGCCTTGGATAAATGGTTGGCTGATGCCCGTGCATTGGGTACGACTCCCGAAGTGAAAGATTATTATGAGAAGAATGCCCGTAATCTGATTACGACTTGGGGAGGTAGTCTGAATGATTATGCCAGTCGTACATGGGCGGGGCTCATTAAAGATTACTATTCGAAACGCTGGGATATGTATATGGATGCGGTAATCTCTGCAGTAGAAGGTAACCGGGAGTTTGATCAGAAAAAATTGGATGAATCAATAAAAAATTTCGAAGATGCCTGGGTAGATTCTACAGACCCTATTCTGGTAGCACCTCAGGGTGAGTTGATGCAATACGCTCGTTTCTTATTACAGAAATACGGACGGCGGATCCCGGAGAATTTGTAATATACAATAGATTAAACGTATGAAAAATGCTTTTTATACGTTTAATTAAGAAAATGTGTATCAGATAATACTATAAATCAACTTTCATAAAAATGAAAATAATTCCGATATTAAATGGTATGTTGGTTTTGACTTCCGGAATCGGTTTTTCGATTCAGCAGGTTAGAGCACAACAAAAACCTCATATTATCTTGATTATGGCCGATCAGCATCGTGGCGATGCTTTGGGATGTATGGGGAATCCGGCAGTTATTTCACCTAATATTGATAAACTGTCTGAAGAGGGGACATTATTCTGTAATGGCTATTCGTCTACTCCAAGTAGCACACCGGCCCGTGCAGGATTACTGACCGGTATGTCTCCTTGGCGGCATGGCATGTTGGGGTATGGCCGGGTAGCCATGCAATACAGATACGAGATGCCTGCTATGCTAAGAGAGCAGAATTATTATACATTTGGTATTGGAAAGATGCATTGGTCTCCACAAAAATCTTTGCATGGTTTTCATGGAACTTTGTTAGATGAAAGCAGGCGTGCTGAGACGAAATATTTTATCAGCGATTATCGACTATGGTTACAGATACAAATGCCGGGAGTAAATCCTGATTTGACAGGTATTGGTTGGAATGAACACAGGGCAGGTACTTATAAACTGCCTGAGGAGTTACATCCTACCGCCTGGACAGGAAAGATGGCTTGCGAATTGATACAGAATTATAATAATGAAAGCCCGTTGTTTCTGAAAGTTTCCTTTGCACGTCCTCATAGTCCGTATGACCCTCCCCAACGTCTTTTGGATGAGTATGAAGAGACAGAAATTCCGGCTCCTTATATTGGTGACTGGTGTAGCAAATACGCTACTCAGCTTGATCCGGTAAAAGCTGATAAGGATGCTCCGTTTGCCAATTTTGGAGCTGAATATGCTAAAAATTCCCGAAAATACTATTATGCCAATGTTACATTTATTGATGAGGAAATAGGAAAAATAATACAAGCACTGAAAGATAAGGGAATGTATGATAATGCTTTGATTTGCTATGTTTCCGACCATGGGGATATGTTGGGCGATCATTATCATTGGCGGAAGACTTATCCTTATGAGGGCTCCACACATGTTCCATATATTATAAAATGGCCTGAATCGTTTGGTATTAAAGAGGGAATAAAAGTAGATGAACCGGTGGAATTACGAGATCTTTTGCCTACCTTCTTAGATGCTTCCGGAGCACAAATTCCTGAGGAGATGGATGGACTCTCACTGTTAGCTTTAGTAGACGAAAGCAGAAAGCATACATGGAGACAATATATTGATCTGGAGCATGCAACTTGTTATGCGAAGGAAAATTACTGGTGTGCTTTGACCGATGGCAAAATTAAATATGTGTGGAATTTCTATACAGGAGAAGAAGAACTTTTTGATTTATCAAAGGATCCGGGAGAATTGCGAAATCTTGTGTCGGAGAAACATTATCGGAAAAGGCTGGCTGATTTACGTGAGGCCATGGTGAAGCATTTGAGTGAACGGGGAGAAGGATTTGTGAAAGAAGGGAAGTTGGTTGTTCGTAAAGAAAGATTGCTCTACAGCCCGAACTATCCAAAGTCAGAGGAAGTTGAAATCAATTAGAAACTGGTGGGAGTAGATCGATTCTCTTTCTTTTATCTGGTTTTATAAATATAGTATAATAAGATACTCTTTTGCTGGATAAAGTATATACATACTTATGATGTTGTATACTATATCTTTGTATTCATAACTCTTGTTTCATGAATATAAAACATCCGGATGTTGTGTATAAAAACACCCGGATGTTTTGGTTTATAACATGGGGATGTTTTTGATAAGAACATCCGGATGTTTTGCATACTCAATTCACTTGGTAACTCTTCTTTGAAAGCTATAGTCTGTCTGCTTCAAAGGCTATTATTAACTAACCCAAGTACCTTAATCTTGCGATTTTCTTGTTTACACTTCCCATAACATGCTTTGTGCATTGTGGTGTTTGCTCGTCTTTCCGGTTTCTTCCAGTTCTTTCCATTTGCGTAAAGTTAGTACCGGCATGAATGTTCCTATTTCGTCCAGTTTTACCGGGTATCTGTTGGACATTGGTTTGCCCATTTCTGTCGGTCTGTTTAAGTATTCCTTTTTATTCCTCCCGGTTTGAAACTTGATGATGGGTTATGCGTCTAATCAAAATAGTATGTCTTTTTCTAAGTCGTTATGTTATATAAATAGTGTGGAATTATATCAATAGTTCTTTAGAAAAAATAGAATCAAGTTGGAATCTGAGTTTAGTTAGAAAATAGTAGAATGTAAATGAAGAAATTGTTTATTGTACAATAAAGTATAATGAATGAACAAAATAGTATTCAGATGGATTACTCACAACGCCTATCTTTGCAACATCATTAAATGTATAATTAAATAATATGCTATTAAAGAAGTTTGAAGGAAATCCAATATTATCTCCTAACATAGATAATCAGTGGGAAAGTTTAGTCGTATGTAATCCAGGCGCATGGTATGAAAATGGTAAATTCTATCTTTATTATCGGGCGGCAGGTAATGATGAAGCACATCATATACATATTGGATTGGCTGTTAGTGACGATGGATTTCATTTTAAAAGGGTTTCGGACAAGCCGGTATTAAGTCCGACCAAAGACAACTTTGACGCAGGTTCAGTAGAAGATCCGAGAATAGTAAAAATAGGAAGGGAATACTATATGACTTATGCTTTTCGTCCTTATCCTCCCGGGCAATACTGGAAATATAAATACGACCAGGTAAAAGCCCCTGAACATGATGAACTGGCGCCTCGTTGTTTGCGGGAGAATATCGGGAATACTGCATTGGCCATGTCAAAAGATTTATTTAATTTTAAAAAGGTAGGTCGACTGACTGAACCTTCGCTGGACGATCGGGATGTTATTCTTTTCCCTGAACAAATTAATGGCTTATTTTATATGTTACATCGTCCAAAAGACTATATCGGAGCAATTTATGATACAGAATATCCCGCCATATGGATTAAATCATCCAAAGATTTGATGAGTTGGAACACTCCGAGTAAATTACTATTAAAGGGAAGAGAATCTTGGGAAATAAAAGTTGGAGGTAATACTCCTCCTGTCCGTACTTCAGAAGGCTGGCTTCTACTTTACCATGGGGTGGATGACAATTATGTGTATCGGATAGGAGCCTGTTTACTTAGTCTTGAAGATCCGACAGTAGTTCTTTATCGTACACGCCATTTTATTCTCGAACCTGAAACAGAAATTGAGCGTAACGGACTATACAAATGGGGAGTTGTGTTCCCTACGGGAATTGTATTGCGGGACAAAACCTTATTCGTATATTATGGTGCTTCGGATCAATGGTGCTGCGTAGCCACATGCAATATTGACGAACTGATTACTTTCATTAAAACAGATTCAAAATAATAATTTATTCAATACTTTAAAAACATGTCAGAATCCTTATCAACCGTCGATTTAATAATTATTGTCTTATTCATTGTCTTCATTATTTGGTGGGCGCTACGTCACAGTAAAACAAGTGACTCGGCTTCTTACTTTTTAGCAGGCAAAAGCTGCACATGGCCAATGATCGGGCTTTCACTATTTGCAGCCAGTATATCAAGCTCCACTCTGATAGGACATGCCGGTGAAGGATTCATTAGTGGCGTAGCCGTGTTCAATTATAATCTAATGGCAGTATTTGTAATGATTTTCTTTGCAATGTTCTTTCTGCCGTTCTACATCAAGTCGGGTATCTTCACGATACCGGAATATTTGGGACGCCGATTCGATAGCCGCTCGAGACTTTACTTTTCATTCATTACCATTATCGGAAATATTTTTCTGGATGCGGCAGCCGCATTATATACGGGTGCATTGATATTAAAAATGATGTTTCCCGGGATAGACCTTTTTTATATTATATTAGGTATGGCAATCGTGGCAGGAAGTTATACAATTGTAGGTGGCCTGTCTTCCATAATTAATGCGGATGTTATACAATCTATTATTTTAATAATTGGTTCAATCATACTCTCTTTCTTCTGTTTCGAAAGTATTGGTGGTTGGGACAGTTTTATGGAACACTTTCATGAAGGAGTATGGCTCAAGCTTATCCGCCCGCTCGACGACCCTACGGTTCCATGGCCGGGTTTGATATTTGGAGTTACCATACTTAGTTTTTATTTCTGGGGTAATAATCAAGTAATGGTGCAGCGTGTATTATCTGCCCGGTCTATCGATGAAGGGCGCAAAGGGGTCCTTTTTGTCGGCTTTCTATACATGTTTACCCTGTTTATTATTATCATGCCTGGAATCATTGCCCGTGGTATTGACCTTTTTGGTCTTGGAAACTCACTTCCCTATGATGTTATTCCTGGTAGTACACTAAAAAGTATCTATGGAATCAACACTGATGAAGTATATCCACGTTTGATTCTGAAATTATTGCCGACAGGTATTATCGGTCTGATTATTGCTGCCATGATTTCTGCTCTGACCTCAACTTTAAGTGCAACATTAAGCTCGGTATCAACTCTCTTCACTATGGATTTCTATCCTCGGATAGTAAAAAACAGCAACCCACAAAAATTAGTAAGAGTAGGTCAAATCACCTCCTTCATTGCTCTGGTTATTGCTGTTTCATGGGCACCATTTATTCAAAAGTTTGATTCATTAGTTGGTTATTATCAGGAGATGGTATCCTATATTGCCCCTCCTATCGTGGGAGCATTTCTACTGGGGCTTTTCTGGAAGCGGGGGAATGCGCAAGGAGCTTTTACCGGATTAATGTTTGGTTTAACAGCAGCAATAGGAATTATGCTGACCAAGTATATCATCGGTATTTCAATACCGATACATTATCTGATGCTGGCACCTTTACTGATGTTGGCAAGTATGCTTGTAACTGTTATCGTAAGTTATGTCACCACCCCTCCTCTTGAAGAGCAAGTTGCCCCAAATACATGGAATAAATATTTATGGACCGAAGAGACCAAAGAACTGAAAGGAGTAATATGGTATAAAAATTTCCGCGTTCTTTGCCTCATCCTTTTTATACTCTGTGTATTGGAGTATCTCTTTTTCTTATAAATAGCCTTAGCATAAAAAAACGGATATGAAAAGACATTTTTCACTTGCCGGACTCAACTGGGAATTAGTAGGAACTAAGCCCTATTATTGGAAACTGGACAGGCAGATGGAACGAATGAAAATCACTCAGCCGGAAGAAAAACCAGTTCCGGCTCCTGTTCCAGGTTCGGTTCAACAAGCATTATTCAATGCTGGTATTCTACCCGATTGGAATATTGGTACAAACTATCGCCAGTGTGAATGGGTTGAGAATCGTCACTGGCTTTATTTTCTCGATCTGCCCGACGGAATTGTACAATATGAAAAGAATGAACGGGTAAACCTCTGCTTTTTAGGTCTTGACAACTGTGGAGAGATATGGCTCAATGGGCAATTGATAGGAGATTTCGAAACTGCTTATCATAGTTATTGTTTTGATATTACAGACAAAATACAATTAAGCAACAACCGTCTTTGCATTCTCTTTACCAGTCCCGAACGTTACGAAGGACAAGTATACTGGACGTCTCGTACACAGATAGTAAAACCACGGTTTTATTATAATTGGGATTGGTGTCCCCGCATTGTCCAAACAGGTATCTGGGATGACCTTTTCATTGAAATAACCGATGACCACCTATTACCGGACATTTATACGTATACAGAACTATTACCCGACCTCACAACAGGAGTAATTCACATTAGGATAAGTGGGAAGAATGAACAAAAAGGAGATATCAATATTTGCCTGTCCGAAACAGATGGGCGAATAATTACGGAACTTCGCATCTGTAGCAACGAACTTGTACCCAATAAAATGAATTGTTTTACCGTTAATGTTCCCAATATCAATCGTTGGAATATTAACAACCAAGGTTCCCAAACTTTATATAATCTTCGTTGTACATCCTTCGACCCGGAAAACAATCCACATGACCAATGGCAACGGCCTGTCGGGTTCCGGCGTATAGAATGGAAATCATGTGCCAATGCTTCTCCCGAAGCTACCCCATGGCTTTGTTGTATAAATGGTATTGACACATTTCTACAGGGGGTCAATTGGACTCCTCTTCGTGTACTTTTTGCGGATGTCGACGAATCACTCTACCGGGAACGACTCTTACAATATAAAGAACTGGGGTTTAACATACTACGTGTATGGGGAGGTGCTATCCTCGAAAAAGAGTGTTTTTATAGGCTATGTGATGAATTCGGTTTGCTGGTTTGGCAAGAATTTCCTTTGTCGTCATCGGGTATTAATAATACTCCTCCGGACGACTCCGAGCGAATCGGACGAATGAAAGATATTGTTGACGAATACATACTTCGACGCCACTATCATCCTTCACTTGTCATATGGAGTGGAGGTAACGAATTGTATGACGAAGCCAATGAACATCCACTGAATTTCGAACATGCCATGCTAAAAGCCATTGCGCGGACAGTAGAAGAAAAAGATCCGTTCCATCGCTTACTACCAGCTTCGCCGTCAGGTCCGGTGATATATAATGATCCAAAGCATTACGGGCATGGTATTCAATGGGATGTACATGGTCCTTGGACATTGCCTGAAGAGCCTATAGATAAATTTATGAGTAACATACGGAGTTATTGGCAAAATTCTGACGCTTTGCTCCACTCTGAGGCCGGAGTGAACGGAGCTTCACCGGTGAGCCTGATAAAGCGTTATTGCGGTAGTTATCAACCTCTGCCGATATCTGTCGATAATCCCATTTGGGCACAGTTTTCATGGTGGATGGAAGAAGATGCTTTTCGAAAAGCACATCAAGGCAATGCTCCTGTCAGTATTGAAGAATATGTAGAGTGGAGTCAGGAAAGGCAATGCTATGGTTTATCTATTGCATTGACTGAGGCAAAACATCGTTTCCCGGCATGTGGAGGTTTTTTGATTTGGATGGGACACGACTGCTTTCCCTGTCCTTCCAATACTTCTATAATCGATTACGAAGGAAATCTAAAACCGGTGGCTCAATCTTTTTATGAAATAATGAAATCAAAAACACAAAACCCCAATTAACTTATGAATCCTATTCTAAAAACTGTAATATACTTGGTCACAAGTGGCTATATTTGCCTGTCTTGCACTAATGGGAACAATTTTGAAAAAGAAATCAACTCCTACAATTATGTCATCGGAACGCAAACTGTCGGAGCAAAATATAAATTTACTGAAGAGACAAATTTGGTAGAAACGGCCGTAGAAATCCGTAAAATGGGTTCTAATTTACTAAAAATGAGTCTGAGTCCACGATATTACTGGGAAAACTATGATATCCCTTACCAATCGGAAATAA
Source organism: Bacteroides sp. 41_26 (assembly GCF_949740115.1). Lineage (NCBI taxonomy): Bacteria > Pseudomonadati > Bacteroidota > Bacteroidia > Bacteroidales > Bacteroidaceae > Bacteroides > Bacteroides sp. 41_26. The sequence goes on along the minus strand of NZ_CATJGZ010000051.1, from coordinate 94,418 downwards.
AAAGTCTCAGGGATTTAGCCCAAGAAAAGTCAGTAGCCCAAGTATTCAATATGGATTTTACATATTACCAGATATGGATCTATGAATTTTCACAATATACACAAGAACCCAAAGGTGAAAAGAGAGATGAATACCAAATTAAATTTATTAATGGACTGAGTGACGAATATGCCGATAAATCATACAAAGAAATCTATGACTTAGCCTGCTACTTATTAAGAAAGTATTCGGGAACGGGAAAAGTTTTCTATCTTGGTAATTGGGAAGGAGACTGGCATCTACGTTGGGATTACAATCGGGACAAGCCTGCAAATCCGCGTACAGTCGAAGGAATGACACGTTGGCTCAACGTTCGCCAAAAAGCCATTGATGATGCTAAGCGGGATACTCCCCATAATAATATAGGAATGTATCATTATGTGGAAGTAAACCTTTCGGACCTTGCCGTAAAAGGAGATACTTGTGTCGTTAATACCATTTTACCACAAATCAATCCCGATTATGTTTCCTTTTCTTCTTATACAGCAACCAATCCTCCTATGACAGAAGCAGCTATGGACTCAACGCTTATAATGCACCTCAACCACATAGCTTCGAAAATGAAACCAAAAGCTGGGATACAAGGAAAGCGTCTTTTCATTGGTGAGTATGGTTGGAGTGAATCCGTTTATTCTCAGGAAGAGATAGACCAGCGTGCCAAATGGGTAATAAAAACAGCAATGAAATGGGGATGCCCTTTTATCCTTTTCTGGGAAATGTACAACAATGAATTAAATGATGACGGTTCCAACCGCGGTTTTTGGCTAATCGACCAAAAAGGAAGTAAAACTCCTCTTTACTATACATATCAGAAATTCTATATTGAAAGCCGTGAGTGGATAATAGACTTCACACAAAAGCAGAATCGAATACCTTCCCAAGATGAATTTCTTAAGGCGGCTATCAGTTTTGAAGCACTAAAATAGAACCGGATATTTATGGAAAAACTATTTAAGCAGACATTAGGAATTATTATATTTTGCAGTATCTCCTTCATGGCATTTGCACAGGGGCTACTGCCTTATCAAAATAAGAGTCTTCCTTTAGAAGAACGTCTGCATGACCTCGTATCACGTATGACACTGGAAGAGAAATGTGCTCAATTACTGCATGATTCACCTGCAATTCCACGATTGGGAATTGCCGAATATAATTGGTGGAGTGAAGGACTTCATGGGGTAGCCCGATTCGGACGTGCCACAGTATTTCCCCAGCCTATCGCACTTGCTGCCACATTCGATACTAAATTAATTTACCGTCTGGCTGTAGCAACATCCGATGAGGCACGTGCTAAATTCAATGCTGCACAATCAATGGAAAACCGTACCCAATACACCGGGCTGACATTCTGGTCACCTAATATAAATATTTTCCGGGACCCACGTTGGGGAAGAGGAATGGAGACATGGGGTGAAGATCCCTGGCTTACCTCGCAAATGGGAGTTGCTTTTGTTAAAGGTATGCAAGGAGATAATCCGTATTACCTAAAAACTGCGGCTTGCATGAAACACTTTGCGGTTCATAGTGGACCGGAAGGCGAACGGCATAACTTTAATGCCGAACCTCCATTGAAGGATTTATATGAAACCTATCTTCCGGCATTCGAAGCATTGGTCAAGGAAGCCCATGTTGAAGCAACTATGGGGGCTTATTCGGCACTTTACGGACAACCAACCTGTGCCAACGACCTACTTAATCATTTATTACGCGAAGATTGGGGATTTAAAGGACATGTCGTATCGGATTGCTGGGCCATACAAGACTTTCATTTGGGGCATAGGGTGACGAAAACTCCCGAAGAATCTGCCGCTCTTGCCATACATAAGGGAATCGACCTGAATTGTGGAGATACTTACCGGGCTTTGCCAAATGCAATAAAGCAAGGATTGGTAGATGAAAAAGATATTGATCGCGCTGTAACCAATATATATCGTACCCGTTTTAAACTGGGCTTTTTCGATGCAAAAGAAGATTGTCCTTATAATGCGATTCCGTTATCCGTTGTGGGAAACCGGGAACATAAGATGCTGGCACTCGAAGCTGCACAGAAGTCTATCGTATTATTAAAGAATTCTCTTTCTTCAAAAAACAACATGCCAACCCTTCCACTTTCTCCAAAAATAAAACGTCTTTATCTACTCGGTCCTCATGCTTCAGATGTCGATGTGTTGTTAGGCAATTATAACGGGCAAACAGGAGAAGCACGTACTATTCTGGAAGGAATTACTACCAAAGTTGACTTAGGAACCCGACTGGAATATCGCAAAGGATTCACATATAATCAAGAAAATAAGAATAGCGAAAATTGGGCATTTACTGACTCGCGCGGTTCGGATGCAGTAATAGCCGTTATCGGGTTAAGTACATTATCCGAAGGTGAAGAGGGAGAAGCTATTGCCTCAGATTTTCATAGCGACCGTAAAGACATCGCCCTGCCGGCTACACAACTAAAATATTTACGCGAATTGCGCAAAACGATCAAAGATACTCCGCTAATTGTCGTCGTTACGGGAGGAAGTCCTGTTGATTTAAGAGAGGTCTATCAATTATCCGACGCATTATTATTTGTTTGGTATCCGGGTGAGCAAGGAGGCGATGCTTTGGCAAACATATTATTCGGAGAAGTATCTCCTTCAGGTAAGTTGCCCATTACTTTTCCAATGGATGAGAATCAACTTCCGGATTATAGAAGTTATTCTATGGAAGGAAGGACCTATAAATATTCTACCGTTACCCCTATGTTCCCGTTTGGTTTCGGATTGGGTTACAGCACCATTGAATTAAGCAATTTAAAGATCAAAGTACTCCCGGCATACTCTCAGAAACAGAAGTCGGCTTTATACCTTACTCCGACTGATACTCTGGTGGTGTCCTTTTCTGTCCGCAATCCCGGAAGTGTTCCTGCGGAAGAAGTAATACAACTATATCAACAGACTAAAGGTGCTAAATTTCGGACTCCACGATTCGATCTGAAAGACTTTATGCGTATCCGAATTAATCCAGGTGAAGAAAGTCAGTATTCTTTCCATATTCCTGCCAGCCGTTTTTCGGATTTCAATATGGAAGGACATCGCATGCTGGTACCGGGAACACATAAACTTTTTGTTTCCACTTCTTTACCCATTGCCCGGAGTCTAGAATTGGGTACGACTCCTTGGTTGGAAGGAGAAATAACTGTAAAATAGGTCAAGTATAGCAATATTCGCTCACTGAATCGTAAGTCTGTTGAAAGATATAGTCGTCTCCTTGCCAATCCTAAAAATGAAAAGCTATAATTTAGTAGATGGTCATCTTATTCATATTTCTTTCCCTATAATCCGTCGGTGTTGAACCTTTTTTCTTCTTAAAAATGCGATTAAAATTAGAAATATTATTGAAGCCACAATTATATGAAATCTCTGATATGGTATTTGTCGTTTCCAATAACATACGGGCGGCTTCACCAACACGCAAGTCATTCAGAAAATCGATAAAGCTCTTTTGAGTCCGCTTTTTAAAGAAATGACAAAATCCTGATTCTGTCATATTAATAAGTTTAGCAACTTCTCCGACAGTGATTCTTTTACTATAGTTCTTTTGTAGATACTGATGTATGATTTTAATGCGTCTACTTTTTACCTCATAATGATTCTGAGTAAAATTCGGACTACACAATACCCGTTTATCAGGCGAAATAGCAAGCTCATTCAAAATAATCAGAAAATCGATTACCGAATCAAATCCCCTTTTGTCTGCCAAAGCGAGCAGACGAGGCAAAATACGTTTTTGTTCCGCTTCTGAAAAGACGATACCACGTGCAGAGAGATCGAGTAACTCTTTTACCGGACGAAACAGATTTTTGTTGATAAAAGAAGAACCAAACAGTTCAGAACTAAACTGTATCGTAATAACATGAGTACGAAACTCTGCATTAGCTTCCCAGGCATGAAAAGTATTTGGACCAATCAGTACCAGGTCTGAACCATTGATATTTTCCACTGAGTCGCCTACAATACGTTTTCCTTCAAAATGCTTCACCATATTGAGTTCGAACTCATAATGATAATGAGTAGGAAAATCAAATCCTGCGGTCGGGTGGTTTAATAAGACGAAAAAATCATCGTTATTAATGGGGGTTATTTCCCGAATAATGCGTTTCATTATATCAGTATTTTATAGATTAATATGGTCACAATATTACGTCTTTTTCTTCACATTCCAAATAAAAAGCAAAATAGTATTATGCTTATGCTGTAAAGTATTCATATAGATATAGCTAAAGCCCTAACTTTGCGACTATAATATCATCCATGAAAAAACATACTAATATGTTATTAGACAGGATACTCTATTAAGAGCAGAAGAAAGCTGCTTGTTTATAGTGGCATTTTCACTTTGTCAAAATCTTATTTAATATGAATAAAACATTAGGTTGGAAGATTGTTTTTGGGATCACCTTTGGATGGTGGCTCTGTGCCGGAATGATGGCACAGACCACTGATTCCATTACTTATTGGAACGCACATACGCAACTCACTCCTTGGCGTATGCCTATAACAAATGCTCCGGTAGAATATATTGATCTCGATCGGGACGGTGATCCGGATATACTTATTACCCGTATATTTGGTGATATCCCGGTTATGTGGATAGACGATAATGACAATATGCAATATGGAGATACCGAAGGAGATATGATAGACGATTGTCTGCTGATAGACCTCAACCGCGATGGAGTTTTCGGTGGCCCCATGGATTTATGTATTGACTGGGTTGATGAGAACAACGATGGGATTGTCGATGTTCAAGTGGTGGTATCTAATGGAAAAGGAGAGAAATTCGGTTATTTCGATTGGGGTGCCGACTTCATGTATATTATAGACTTTAATGAGAAAGATGGAATTCACAATTATATTGATTGGAACCAGATCCGGTTAATGTGTTGGGCGCACAGTGGGCATTGCAATTTCTTTACCGACTATCACGGTAATACGCTCTTTCTAAAGATGCATGCTTCAACTTTCAATATTGCTGATTTGAGGTATAATTGGGAAAATCCTTTTATCTTTTTCGATCAGGATGGCGATGGATTATCTGAATTCTCGATTCGAATGGTGGATACTCCTTATTTTCGTCCTAAAGAAGGAAATTCGCCACATTTTAAAGATATAGACGAACGTTATGAAATTCAATTTACTCAGAAAATAGATTGGGCTGCCCTGTCATGGGATCTGGACAATGACAACTGTCCCGGTAATGAGTTTGATTTTGATATGAGCCTCCATTTTAGAGGAGAAGGATTCGATTATTCAGATCAGGTACATACTTTCAAAAAACTCCGTGGATTACCCGAAGCGGATAAACTTATTTACGACCCACGCTGGCGACAGCAAACTGAACTAATTTATCCTGACCCGAAAAAAGCACTGGAATTACTTTTTAAACGTGGAAAAGGAAAATACGACCAATGTTGGTTTGTGTTCGATGAAGATGACGATTGTAATCGTTGGGAAAGGGTGGAGTTTTATGAGCCCAAAGATTTATATGCCATTGGTCTGCACAAGGGAGGACTGGACAATAATGCCCAATCGGATGCAATAGGTGACCGCGGAGAATGGGATTTGGATAATTCAGGTGAAGGAAGTCTTTATGTGGGAACTTTCGATGGGCGTATACATCTTTATGGGGCAGAATGGGGATGTTGGCGAATTGACCAGACAGCCTACAATTTTCAAGGTTTCGGAGGGTTATACGACAAATGGAATTATTTTCGTATGAATCCCGATCCGGAAAAATTTGGTTTGGTAAAATATACCGATACCGATAATAATGGATTCATTGATCTTATAGAATATGACTTGGATGGTGACCGGCATTTTGAAGAACGTATTTCTTTACTGGAACTGGGTATCGATGACCGGAATACAATTATCGATACTTCCAGACAGTCGTATGATGATATGCATAGACTTTTTAAAACCGTATCAGATAATATGTGGAAACAGGCGGAAGAAGTAGTTGAGATTGCTAAAAAGCAACGCCTTAATGTAGAATGGTATAATTTTTACCGTCATCCACGTTCAGTAAAAGAACGTTATCGATATGGCTATTGGCTTGCATTCTACCTCTATCATGATATGAAACAGGTGGCCTTACAGAAAGGGGATAAAGAACTGGCCCAGAAAATAGATAAAGCATACTATTCAAAAAACTGGAATTCATTTTAAACAGGTACGATCATGAAAAAAGTCAAATTAATATTGTTAGTATTCAAAATTATCATAGCTATACCCAGTTTGGCTTCAAACAATTTATATTTAGCTTTTCCTTTTTCAGACCATGGCGTACTACAACAAGAAAAACCGATCCCTATTTGGGGAAAAGCACTCCCCAATGCTACTGTAGTGGCCGAAATAGGAGATAATCGGGGATATGGTCGTGCAGACAGTAGCGGAAAATGGCTTCTTTATCTACCTGCCTGTTCCGCAGGAGGACCTTATGAACTAATTGTAAAAAGTAATAATGAACAAATAAAAAGAAAAGACATTTATATTGGCGAAGTATGGCTCGCATCAGGACAATCCAATATGGCTTGGAAAATGCAAAACGGAGTAGGTCCGAATACAGATCAAGATATATCCGATGCAAATTATCCACAGATACGTTTTCTTAACGTACCAAACGAAACCCACTCCACTCCCATAGAAAAACTTGCACCCGTTGATTGGGAAGTTTGTACACCGGAACATGTCAAAAGTTTTTCTGCTATCGCGTATTATTTTGCACGGGAACTTTATCAACATCACAACGTACCGATAGGTATTATCTCCGCATCCTGGGGAGCTACTGATATTGAGGCCTGGATGAGTGCTGACGTACTCCGGACCCATAATGCATATACCAAATGGGTTGAAGGATTCGACACGGATAGCCTAAAATGGCAGAATTATGTATGCCAAAGCCAGAAGAATGACCGTATACGTGACAGTATCGCTACACATGCAAATCGTGGTATTCGTAAGAAAGTATTCAGCCCCAATTATAAAGATGATGATTGGTTGACGGTGGATACTCCTGTAAATACGAATAAGATGAAACTCAATAATTATTGGGGGGTGACATGGTTACGTACGGACTTTGAAGTTCCAGCCAATCTCTCCAAACAATCTTTATTGCTTGACGGAAGTATCAATGTACAAAACATTGAACTTTGGTTGAATGGAACCAAACTAACTCCACTACCTAGCAAAAAGTTCGAATTTCCCGCACGCCTGTTAAAACGCAAAAACCAGCTTACAGCACGCGTAGTAATCCATTGGGGCAGTGCCTGGCTTGGTACTGACGAGCAACCTCTCATTCTTACCACGCAAAACGGTATGCAATCATTCAGGTTAGATAATCCATGGAAATTTAATGCTACACTTGAACCAGAATTACCAGGCTGGCAAAACTATTATAATACTCATACCGTAATTTACAATGCAATGATTCACCCGTTAATGCCTTATAGTATGCGCGGAATTTTTTGGTATCAGGGAGAAAATAATGTAGGAAAGGCCAAGCAATATCAAAGTCTGTTACCTAAACTGATAGAAAGTTGGCGGATTGGTTTCAAGCAGGGTAATTTACCATTTATTACTATTCAATTGGCAAATTATATGAAACGAGCATCCGAGCCTTTAGAGTCTAAATGGGCAGAATTGCGTGAGGCCCAAGCCATGTCATTACGCTATCCTAATACGGGATTAGTTACTACAATTGATATTGGTGAAACAAACGATATTCATCCACGTAATAAACTTGATGTCGGGCGGAGACTTTATCAGCAGGCACAGTCACTTGTCTATGATGCTTCGATCATTGGAAGGGGACCCACCTTCCGTAAAATGGAAATTGAAGGAGATAAAATCCGTATTTATTTCGATAATGTTTCCGGCGGATTAAAAACAAAAGATGGAGATCAACCCAAATCGTTTGCAATAGCTGGAAGTGATCAGCAGTTTTATTGGACTGATACGGCATACATAGAAGGAGAAACGATTGTTGTATATTCTGACAAAGTACCCAATCCGGTATCATTACGTTACGGTTGGGCTGATAATCCCGAAGTAAACTTATATAATTCCGACGATTTACCGGCTGTACCATTTCGTACAGACAATTGGAACTAAAAAAGTATAACTTAAAGGATTTGTATTACTAATATTTCGGACAGATACGTATTCCATATCTTTTATATAATTTACCTCGGATAGGAACATGAATTCTTGATAATAATACTTATCGGTATTCGTCAGCCCATTTTTTATAGTGTATATTTCACTTTTATAGTCTAAAATCACATATACGATTCTTTCATTATGTTTTTATATATGAATGAAAATTTCTGCACTCTTAAATCATAATATTATTCTGCAAAAGTAAATTGGCAAAATAGTATATTGTTTGAGCAAAATATGTCCATATTGACTTTAACTTTTACCGTAATTTTGTATTGTACAAGTTAGTATGCAATACAAAAATTCCTCAAAACTAATATTATGAAAAGAAAAATTGAATCAATCTTATTCCTTTTCTCAATGTTGCTGAATATATGTTCATGCAATTCGGTTAAAAATGAAATGAAATGCCTGACGGATAAAGAAATTTTATCTATTATCAATGAACACAAACCTACCAATAAATATCCGGTTCCAACAGATATGTATAAACGTCTTGGAGCTACTCACGTCGGTGGCAAATATTACTTCACTAAAGAACCTTATATTATAGAGGGATGCCAAAAAATGCAAGAAATGGGATATGGAGTGGTAAAGCTATGGTTTAATAAAGGAGGAGGGGGATATCCATATAACTCAAACTGGAGTTTACCCAAAGAATTTACTTTAAAACAATTGGCAGAACACCCATATTACAAGACGTGTTTTGATATGTCTTTCAGTACAATTGCATTGAGTATTTCTGGAGCCGGAGTCAATACGACTGATAAAACAGCTATTCAGGAAGAGGATGAAATTTATGAACTTTCTAAATATCTACTTGAACAATATAAAAATAAGGAAATTGAATTTGTACTACATAATTGGGAGGGTGATTGGATTATGCGCGGAGGAACAGGAGATGAGGCTCGTTGGTCACGTAAAGCCGGTGAACTTATTAAAGCTGTAGATGGAGATCGTTACACAGTTCTTGTTCCTTCGGATTCGACTCAACGTATCAATAGTATGATAAAATGGTTCAATGCCCGCCAAAGAGGCGTAGAAAGAGCACGTTCGGAAATACGGTACTCTAAATGCAAAATATACCATGCGATTGAAGCCAATAAGGTGATGGATAGCATGAATGGTATTCCAGGCATTATCAATTCGGTACTTCCACAAGTTCGGGTAGATATGGTATCGTGGTCATGTTATGATGCTCTTTCTACAACGGGATTGGATGAGGGGATAAATCTTTATAAAGGTATTGAATTTATAAAACAGAATTTTACTCCAAGTTCATATATGAATAAAGAAAAGAAAGTATTTCTTGGAGAAATTGGTATACCAGAACAACGGTATGAAGGCCTGACTAAGGAGGTTATAACGGCCAACTGGAATACTTATATAGCCGTATGCCTATCACTTAGCGTACCTTATATAATTCAGTGGGAACTTTACTGTAATGAGCCTAAAAATGAAGAGTTTAGAAAACTGAATGATATACGAAAGACCGATGAAATGAGAGGATTTTGGCTTATTCGTCCGGATGGGTCTAAAAGTTTTGCGGCTAATTATTTTGATTGCTTGATGCATAATCCAACTTTATTATATAGATAAAAGTACTTAGGAAATAATCAAAGCAAAATAATACAATAGTTGAACTGAATAGTGGAATGTGTCAATATTCTAATCCGCTATCTTTGTCATAAAGTAATTTATATTTGTTTAATTTTTAAACTGTTACATTTTATGAAAAAAATTACAAAAGTATTGCTGATTGCAATTTGTATCTTAACAGTAAATTATTTTACTGCCGATGCAGAACAAATTATCCGCTATGTGAAGCAAGATGCTACAGGCAACGGAACGTCTTGGGAAAATGCTTCGGGTGACTTACAAGCCATGGTAGATGAAGTAGAGGCTAATGCAGATAAAGGAGAAGTACGGGTAGCTGCCGGTACTTATTACGGAGGTTTCCTTATGAAAGACGGAGTTAATGTATATGGTGGATATTCCGCAGTTGACAATGGAATAAGAGATTTAAAGAATAATAAAACTTATTTGGATGGAGAGAAAAAATCACGTGTCCTTTTTCAAAATCAAGATATATTATTCCAATATACAACAACTTGGGACGGTTTTTATATTCAAAATGGAAATGACTTAGGAGCGGGAGCGTTTATATCTTATCGTTCGGTCCTTTCAAATTGCGTCATTCGTAATAACACTACCGAAGGAAAAGCTTGGCAAAAAGGCGGAGGGGTAGCCATGAAAAAATGTCAGGCAGCAGGTGCTCCAGGTATAGCGGGTTGTCTTTACAACTGTGTTATTATTAATAATCATGCCGGTGACGAAGGTGGAGGTATATTTATTGAAAACGGTTCGGTAGGAGACGTTATAAATTGTGTTATTGCCAATAATACTTCGGATAGTAGTTGTGGAGGTTTATTCTTGGGTGATTGGAATGGCTGGAGCTGTATTCAAAATAATATTATTATTGGTAATGAAGGCGGAGTTTCACAACTTTATCAAAAACAAGGTCCATTACTGGCAACGTTTAATAATCTCATACAAGAAGAAGGTGCAGAGGCTATTAAAGGTTATGACCCAACAGCTAAAGATGACTATCTAACAAATTATTTCAAAGACAATCTGATTTCTGCTAATTATTCTTTAGATGATATTTTCGTGAAACCCACTTCTTTTAGTGGTGTAGAATTACTGGAAGGTGATTGGGATGAAATTTCAAATTCAGACTGGAGCTTGAAAGAAGGTTCAGTTTGCATAAATGCCGGAACAGACAGAAACATTCCTATTCGAATTAATGGAGCCAATCCTAATACTCAATCTTATTCCGATGTATTCATTACCGACATATGTGGAAATAAGAGAATAAGTGGAATAGCCCCCGATATGGGAGCTTATGAATACGGTTCTGTTCTAAGTGGATTAAAAGATGTAGTAACGTTGGATATTCAAATATCTTTAGTAAATGATATATTACATCTCGAAGGTATACAGAATACTGATAAAGTGACTATTGTTAATAGCCTTGGGATGATGATTTATAACAAGACAAACGCAGAATACAATATACCCCTTTTAAATGCAGGGCTCTATATAATAAAAGTCGAACGTGGAAACGAATCTGTTGTATGTAAAATTTTAAAATAAATTTATTGTAAAGCAAAGGAGGGTGATCTCCGTGTGAACCACTCTTTTGCTTTTTCTTAAATCTACTGATATGAGAATATTTTATCCCTTCATATTTCTATTTTTTCTTCTTGCATGTAAAGATAACGTTACAGATAATGGGAATGATACTCAAATTCCAACAATAGAGAAGATTTCACCTCTTTCTGGAAGATCAGGCACGCAAGTTACGATTACCGGAAATAATTTTGCCGAAAATTTTGCGTATGAATTAGTTCTATTGGGTGAAAACGAAATCATTCCATCTGGAGGCGATGAAAGTACAATCACTTTCGTTATTCCTACTCATATTACATCAGGTAATTACCCTATTAAAATAAAGTTAGGTGGGAAAGAGTTCGAAAGTAATTACTCATTCAATGTAGAAAAAGAGTCGGACAAACCGATTTCCGATAAAATTCCCATCGATAAAAACAGTGTTACAAAAGGTTTCTTAAAAGCAGGAGTAGAAGGTATCCATCCCAGATTATTCTATAACGAAGCACGAATTGCTGAAATTATGAGTGTGGTGAATGGTGACCGAAAATTTGCGGCAAGAACTTATGCAGATATCATAAATCAAGCCAAAAATTTACTCTCAGCACCACTCAAAGTTTGGAAATTGGATGATACTAATTTAAGAATAAGTACAATCCATGAAATTGGTAATACCGATTTACCGGTTTTATCTTTAGCCTATCTATTCACAAAAGATGTGAAGTATGCAGAACGTTGTTATAGACAAATGCAGTCTATGTGCAGTTGGAAAGATTGGGGGGCCTCACGCCATTTTCTCGATACCGGAATTGGAGCACGCGGATTTGCAATGGCCTATGACGCAATTTATGACTATTTAAATGATAAACAAAGAAGTGAGCTAATTGACGGACTTCGTCGTCTGGCACTGGAACCGGGTAAAATGCAAATAGAAACCGGACAAGGACAAGCATGGGCTTGGTATAATAGTAATAACAACTGGAACGGAATATGCAATGGAGGACTTATCTGTGCGGCATTAGCTGTCTATGAATCAGATCCCGACTTCATGAGCCAGCTGATTGCCTTAGCTGCAAATAAAATGATGATATATATGCAATCTTTCGAACCGGATGGGGCCAGTGAAGAAGGACTGATGTATTGGTCCTACGGATTAACCAACGCATTCCTGGCATTGGAAGCTATGCAGCGAAACCTGACAACAACTTATGGATTAACAGATTTAAACGGTATTTCAAAAACAGGTTGGTTTCCATATAATGTATCTGGACCAGTAGGAACAGCAACCTTTGGGGATGATTATTTATACTACGGTAAAACAAATAAATTCCTATCCTATTTTTGGTTTGCTCACTTTTTTAACGATCCCAATCTGGCTAAGAAACATTACGACGAATGTATAAGTCGCCAAGGAATGATGAATGGATACCATGACCTTTTGTTCTATTATCCGGAATTAGTTAACCAGGGAATAGTCAGCGAAATCCCATTACAAGGGTATGTTAAAGGGGCAGATTATATGTATATCAACCAGAATAATTCAGATATTAATTCGTTTTATGTGGGTATGCATGGGGGAGATAACTGTGCCAGTCACGGGCATTTAGATGCCGGTTCATTCTATGTTCAGGCTAATGGAGAATGCATTTTTATCGGTAGTCTGGGTACAACAAATCCTTATCCTGCTGATTACTTTGATGAAACTGCACCTTATTATGAAAGTAATTCCACTACTACAGCCAGTTCCCCCGGTAGATTCTATTATTACAGAGTCCGTACTGAAGGAAAAAGTTGTTTGGTTGTCAATCCAGATGCTCGTCCGGAACAAAATCCAAAGGGGATGGCTCGTTTGATCAATCAAAATTCCGGAAATAATAGTGGTTTCTATATATTAGATATGAGTGATATATACAAACGTGATATGAATAAATATATACGGGGAATTAAACTAAACAGGGTAACTCAAACTATTACTATTCAAGATGAATTTACTCCTAAAAAAAATGGTTCAACCGTATATTGGCTTGGGCATACTCCACAAACGGGAAGTATGACTCTTTCAAATGATAAAAAAGTGGCAACTTGTTTTAAGAGTGGGAAGAGTACTATTATAAGAATCGTTTCACCCGCAGATGCAGCATTCGAAATTGTAAATAACACAGAAACAGATATCAACTATTTGGACGAAACACGTCCCATTTTTTCATCAATAATGAAACAAAAAAATCAAATAAATAAATGGTATGGCAAATTACAGATTAAACTACAAAATGTAAGTGGTCCAACTACTATTACTGTGGAAATTACAAATAATAGTGCAAGTAATAATCCCTCTGTTCCGATCAATGAATGGAATTTATAAAATTATAGATTAAAAGTATTTTACCATTATAACTTAATAATATGAATCTGAAACATGTATTAAAACGCAAGTATCTTATATTATTTTGTTTAGTTGCACCTTTAATAGACATAAACGCAGAAGGTTCGGCCAAAGATAATAATATGATTGTACAGCAAAAAGAGACAATGACAGTTACAGGTACCGTAAAAGATGCCACAGGTGAGCCTATAATCGGTGTATCTGTACTGATTAAAGGTACCTCTACAGGAGGTATTACAGACTTGGATGGTAATTTTTCAATTGTTACACCTAAAAAAAGAACTATATTAGTATTTACCTATTTAGGATATAAAACTCAAGAAATAATTGTTGAAAAAAATACTCCTATATTTATAGTTATGGAGGAGGACTCCCAACAGCTTGATGAGGTTGTAGTGGTCGGCTATGGTTCTCAAGCTAAAATATCAGTGACAGGAGCATTAGGATCGGTTAAAAACGAAGAAATATTAAAAGCCCCTGTCGCTAATGCGGGAAATGCTTTAGCGGGGCGCACCACAGGTATTACAACAGTTCAACGTTCGGGTGAGCCAGGACGTGACGATGCGGAAATTTATGTCCGGGGTATAGCAACATTTGCTGATGGTAATGCCAAACCATTAATCTTAGTGGATGGTGTAGAACGTTCTTTATCAGGATTAGACCCCAATGAAATTGAGTCTATAAACGTGATGAAAGACGCATCGTCTACTGCAGTGTTTGGTGTTCGCGGAGCTAATGGTGTTATCATTGTCACTACTAAAACAGGACAGGAAGGGCGTCCAAAGATATCATTGACCAGCAATGTTGCCTTACAAAATCCAATACGGATGCCTAAACTATTAAATGCATATGAATGGGCAAGTTTACGCAATGAAGCTGCATACCAGGACAGTACGGATCCTGAACAGGTAAATTATCCATTTTCTGATTACGATCTCGAACGATATAAAAATGGTGATGATCCTATTTTTCATCCAGATATCAACTGGATGGATTATATGCTGAAAAATGTATCAATACAACATCAGCATAATCTTTCGGTACAAGGAGGGAACAAACGGACTAAATATTATGTATCATTGGGATATTATAATCAGCAGGGTATTTATGAAATGGGAAGTTTCTTCAAAGATTTCAGTGCTAATCCCAAATACAATCGCTACAACGTACGTGCTAATTTGGATTTTAACATTACCAATGATTTTACGATTTCCGTTAAGTCCGGGGTACAAATGACAGAATCTAACTACGCTGGCTCAGATGCAAAAACTATTATGGGAACTATTTTTTCAGCAAATCCTGTTATGTCTCCAGTCACTTTTGATGGTAAAATGATACGAAATGTCCAGGGGCTTGAAAAATGGCAAATATCAAATCCTCCTCTTTATGAAATGCTCAGTAAGGGATTTAATGAAAATTTTACAGCAAGAGCAAACATTGATATAGCAGCTCGATATAAGCTTGATAAGCTCATTAAGGGATTAGCTGTACGAGGGAAAGTTGCTTATGACAACTATTACTATCAAAAAGTTTCCCGTAGCAAACAGATTCCAATGTATGATATTAAGTTAGACCCAAATTCCTCTGTAGAAGAACCTGTAGCTATTATTATACCTAATCAATACGAGGGTCCGGTAAAAACTTCATCAGATTATTATGATAAAAATCGTCGCATTTATGGTGAAGTGGCTTTGGAATACAATAACAATTTTGATGGGCATAACGTGAGTGCCCTGTTCCTCGGTACTGCTGAAAGAACTTATAATGGTAAGAATGAATTACCCTACAATTATCTGGGTTTAGTAGCACGTGCAACTTATAACTATAAATATCGGTATATGGCCGAAATTAATGCCGGTTATAACGGTTCCGAAAATTTTGCCAAAGGAAAACAATTTGGTTTTTTCCCATCTTTTTCCGTTGGCTACGCATTTACAGAAGATGTTTACTTTCCAAAAAACGATATTTTAAGTTTCGGTAAGATACGTGCTTCATATGGATTAGTTGGTAATGATCGTATTGGTGGAGAGCGTTTTTTATTTTTGCCTGATGCTTATATACGAGTATCCAGTCCTGGCTACTATTTCGGAACAGGTCAAACAAAATATAGCGGATATAAAGAATCCAAATTAGGTAACCCTTATGTAACATGGGAAAAAGCCAAAAAAACGAATTTGGGATTGGATTTAAGATTTTTCAAAGACCGTTTAAATTTCAGTGCCGACTATTTCATAGAAAAGCGCTCTAATATTCTTTATTCTCTTAATTTACCTCTCTGGTTTGGTGACCCTTCAATTGTACCTCCCTACAATGTAGGAAGAACAGAGAATAAAGGTTACGAATTTGAATTTGGTTATAAAGATGAAATAAATAGTATAGGACTTACTTATTGGGTAAACGGAAATTATTCTTTTGCAAGAAATAAAATCATTTATAAAGACGAAGCTCCTAAAAAATACCCCGGATTGTATGAAACCGGATCCCGTATAGGACAGCCCAAAGGCTTGATTGCCGAAGGCTTTTATAATACGTGGGAAGAAGTCAATGATCCAGACAGGCCCAGATCAAAATGGGAAGGTAACGGATTACGTCCGGGTGATATAAAGTATAAAGATATTACAGGCGACAATTTCATTGATGAAAATGATAAAGTCAATATTGGTTATCCAAATGTCCCGGAAATTGTATATGGTATTTCTCTTGGATTTCAATGGAAAAACTTTTCTATATCCGCACTATTTCAGGGAGCAGGCCATGTATCAACATATTTGTCGGGAACTGCAGCATGGCCCTTTGTAGCAGGAACAAAAGCGGCTTTCGAAACAGCAAAAGAAAGCTGGACACAAGAAAGATATGAACAAGGATTACCAATTTCTCTTCCCAGATTGAGTGAATCACCGGAAGGAACAAAACACAATTACCAATACTCTACCATGTGGCAGGAGGATGCTTCTTATCTGCGTCTGAAAAATGTGGAAGTAGCTTATCTTTTTAAATTTAGAGAAAAATCACCGGTTCAAAATCTGAGATTATATGTCAATGGGCAGAACCTGTGTACTTGGACAAAGATGTCTTATTTTGATCCTGAAATAGCTGATAGTAACGGAAATGCTTATCCGATGATGCGAGTTTTCAATATGGGAATTAATATTCAGTTTTGATGATATATAATTTAAAGATTGGTATGAATAAATCAAAATATAAAGTGATTACGGCTTTTTTAATAGTCGGTTCACTATCATTCAGTTCATGTTCGGATTTTTTGGAACAACCGGAAGGTAGCGTAATCAATAAAGAATACGTCTTTTCTGATCCGGACAGGGCTATGGAAGCCTTATTCAATGTGTATGCCACTTGCATAGTAGATGGATTTATTACAGGAGAAGGGGGTAGCGGATTTTCCGATGCAGGATGTGTAGATGGCTTATTAATAGGAGCCTGTGATGAAGGAGACCAATATGGAGACTCACATCGTTCTCATCAATTCAACGTAGGTACATGGGGACCTCAGAACCAAGAAGAGTTTAACCTTACACGTGCTATTCAGGGTATGCGAAATGCATCTATTTTCATAGATAATGTCGATAATGTGCCATTAGGTGCGAGTGGTTCTTATAATTGGACAATAGAGCTACGTGAGCAAGTCAGAGCAGAGGCCAAAGTGCTACGGGCATTGATGCATTTTGAAGCTTTCAAACGTTTTGGAGGAATTCCTATTATGGACCAAGCCCCAACTGTGAAGATAGAAAGTGTAAACGGAGTTAACAAGGCCATAGTAGTTCCCTCCGGAACCCGTCAAAGTGTGGAGAGAGTAGTCAATTTTATTGTGCGAAGCTGTGAAGAAGCATACCCGTTTTTAAAAGATGATTTCTGGGGAACATCAGAATACGGACGTGTTCATAAAGGAGTGGCATTAGCACTGAAGTCAAAAACCTTATTATATGCTGCCAGTCCATTGTTCAACACGGATAAACCGTACCTATCATACGGTGACGAAAGAGATTCGTTAATATGTTATAGAAAGAAAGATCCTACATTGTGGGATAAAGCCGCTACAGCCGGTCGACAAGTCTTAGACTGGGCAAAAGCAAACAATTATGAATTACTGGATGATGGAGGACTGGGTAAAATAGAAAGCTATAATTATGCATCATGCAAACCACTTGATCCAAGGAATAAAGAAACTATCTATTTCGATCGCTCTCATTCATATTATTCGCCATATTTCAACGAAAAGTGGTGGAATTTGGTACGTTTCTGTTGTCCAATTTATTACACATGGGGGAATACCTCACATGCCATGCCTATGAATTTTCTTAAACAGTTCAGAGATCTGGAAGGGAATGATGTAGAACTTCCGCAAGAAGGTAGTTTTATCGAATTTAAAGAAATAATGAAAAAAATGGAACCTCGTCTGCAGGCTTCCATTTGGTGGCCTGGATCAAAATATACGGAAACCGGATTGATGGATGCCAGTCGGGGTGCAGATACTGCTTATTTTGTCTATCAAAAAATGGATAGAGCAGGCAACCTTACACCGGGAGTTTCCGGTTCAGGGCCAATCTTAGGTCCTGGTGTACCCAATGGTCTACATTTTAAAAAATTTATAAATCAAGTTAATGGTACCAATGCCACACTTGATATAAACTGGCCCATTTTCCGATTGAGTGAAATGTATCTAAACTATGCCGAAGCATTGAACGAAAGTACCACTGACCGAAATATCACCGAAATGCTAAATGCACTCAATGAAGTAAGAGTACGCGGCGGACTTCCTAAAATAAAAAATGACTTAGGTTATGAAGATATGAAAAAGGAAATTCGCCGTGAAAGAGCAGTCGAGCTATATGCAGAAGAGCATCGCTTCTTCGATGTTCGACGTTGGTTAATTGCCGGAGAAGAGGGGATTATGAAAGGTGAATTTTATACATTCAGCTTAAAGGAAAAAGCATATAATAAATATAAAGTTCCGCAAGAAAGCTGGACGGCTCAGCAAAAGAAAGATAATGACAGCTGGCTGTACTACGCCATTGAACCTTTTGAAAATAGAATTTGGGAAGATAAAATGTATCTATATCCTTTCCCTCAAGATGAAGTTAACAAAGGAATTATTGTGCAAAATCCCGGTTGGGAGTTATAAATGGATGTTAAATACTAAATTCAAGAATGCTCAATGAAAACTATATGTAACTATATAAATTTTTTATTTGTTCTATGTTTGCCTGTGACTCTATTAGCTCAGAAGGCGGAAAACGTAGATACGATTAAAACACAGTTCGCAGAAAAGAACTTCTTAGAACATAAAGTCATGGAACCCTACCGAGGGGAAATCTCAAGACAACACTCAACACATTCTGCCACATCTGTCAGTGGAGA
Organism: Bacteroides sp. 41_26; assembly: GCF_949740115.1. Lineage (NCBI taxonomy): Bacteria > Pseudomonadati > Bacteroidota > Bacteroidia > Bacteroidales > Bacteroidaceae > Bacteroides > Bacteroides sp. 41_26. Next base: position 75,251 of record NZ_CATJGZ010000051.1, on the reverse strand, counting down.
GGAACTGAAACCAATGTATAGCTCTAATCTAGGATATGCTTTATCAGGAAAATTAGCAGGTCTACATGTCGTTCAGAAAGGAGGTTCACAAGGAAATACCGATGCCCCTGATTTAATGATACGTGGCAGACAAACATTTCAGGATAATGGAATCCTGATACTGGTAGATGGAGTAGAAACAAAGTGGTCGAACTTGCTCGTTGACGAAATAGAATCTGTAACTCTTTTAAAAGATGCAGCATCTCTTGTTTTATATGGTCAAAGAGGTGCTAATGGGGTATTGTTGATCACAACAAAACGAGGAATAAACAATGAAAAAGTAAAAATCAGTTTATCAACCCGTTTCGGATGGCAACAAGCTACTCAACTACCGGAATTATTAGGAAATGGCGATTATGCAGAACTTTATAATGAAGCAATGAAAAGTGATGGAAAAGATATCTCGAACGGATATTTTAAAAACCAACAAATTGTAGATTATTTCAAAAGCCAAAAATATCCTTATTTATATCCGGATGTCAATTGGTATGACGAAGTATTAAAAAAGTCTGCTTTTGTTCATAATTACGCTTTAACGTTTTCGGGAGGAAACAATTTTGCTAAATATTATGCTGCATTAGGTTTCATGGATACACAAGGATTATACGCGCATACAAATGGGACTACAAATTCTAATTATGATTTAAAGCGATATAATATACGGACGAATATTGATTTACAACTAACAAAGTGGCTAAGTTCGGAAGTAAAATTCAGAGGAGTAATTGAAGATAAAATCTTCCCGAATGCTGATGAAAATACAATTTGGAAGACAATGGGGGTATTTCTACCATATGCAGTACATACTCCATCCGGGGCATGGGGCGGTGTTGAAAAATATGCAGAAAATCCAGTAGCTACCATACAGCAAAAAGGATATAAATCAATCAATGAAAGAACAATTGATACCAGTGTTAAAATGATAGCCAATTTAGAATCTCTTACACCGGGATTATCTATTTATGGACAAATAGGCTTTAGCAATAACTATTATATGACTTTCGATAAAGTACGCGGATTAGCATATGAAGAGTTAACTCCCCGTCCTGATAAAATTATTCCGGGTATAACACCTGAAAATGAGATGCCATATGATGTTACAGCCCGGGGAAGTGAAGGAAGCTTCTCACATTCACAAAATTCAGGAACACAATGGAATCGGACAACAATTATGGCAGGAGCCGACTATAGCCGTTATTTTAATAAACATCAAATAGATATTTCGTTAAACTACTTTCAGGAATTATACAAAGCCGCCGGGAATCAAATGCCTTATGCTAAACAGAATATCTTAGGAAGAGCGAACTATAGTTACAATAATCGTTATTTCGGAGGTTTTGCCATATCTTATTCCGGTTCTGAAAACTTCCCTGTTAATCATCGTTTTGGAGTATTCCCCGCTTTTTCCGCTGGTTGGATAATCTCAAATGAAGAATTTATGAGACATAATACCATTTTGACATTCTTTAAATTAAAATCTTCCATAGGACTTGTAGGAAATGACCGTACAGGTTCCGTAGGACGATTTATCTATCAACAGAATTATGTAAGTGGAGGGAATTATCTATTCGGAGAGAATCTGGATCAAAGTCCCGGATTATATAAAGAAGGTATACTTGCCAATCCTTTCGTGACATGGGAAAAAGCACTAAAATATGATGTTGGTACAGAAATGACATTATTTAATCGTTTAAGTCTGTCTGCTGAATATTTTTTCGAAAAAAGAAATGACATTTATGTACAACCTAATAACTATATCTCGGCATTATTAGGGGCTGACATTAATAATATGAATGAAGGGAAAACGCAAAATCAAGGTATAGAAATTGAAGCATTCTGGAATGATAGGGTAGGAGACTTCTCTTATTATCTGGGTGGACGTTTTTCTTATGCAAAAAATAAAATAATAGATATCAAAGAAAATCACCGCCCTGCCAATGAAGAATATTTATATGCCAAAGGAAGGCCTATCAATCAACCATATATTTTAGAAGCTATCGGCTTCTTTAAAGATGAGCAAGATATTGTAGACAGTCCAAAACAAATGTTCGGTAATGTTCAACCAGGTGATATCAAGTACAAAGATCAAAACAATGATGGTTTTATTGATGATAATGACCGTATTCCTGTTGGGCATACATCCTACCCTGAAATATATTATGGATTTGATGCAGGTATTGGTTTCAAAGGTTTCGATTTGGCTATATCTTTTCAAGGAGCAGGTAATCGTTCTGTATCTCTGTTGGATAACAATTTAATAATTCCTTTCCTTAATGGTGGTGTAAAACCAACTCAATGGGTAAAAGACAATTATTGGATTCCCGAAAAAGGAGATGCTGCTCTATTCCCAAGATTAACAACCGAAGAGAATAATAACAATTACCGTCCTTCTACTCTATGGCAAAGATCAGGTTCCTATTTGCGTCTGAAAAATATTGAACTGGGATATACCATACCAGTAAATGCCACCCGACAAATAAAAATAGAGAAAATCAGAGTATTTGTCAGCGTAATAAATCCATTCACTTGGGACAAAATATCCGAACTAAATGTAGATCCGGAAGTACTGGATATGTTTAAATATCCAGTAATGAAAAGTTATAATATGGGATTTTCAGTCCAATTCTAATTTCTAATATTACAAATTATGAAAAGAATAACAAATATATTTTTAGGGATCGTTGCTACTCTCACATTCATGAGTTGTAATGACTTCCTTGACCAAAAAATTAATGATAACTACGATGAAGAAATGTTCCTTCATTCCGGTTTCAATAATTTGAAAGCTTGGGGATTAGGAGCATATAATTATTTACGACCATATAATGGGTTAGATGGAGGTGCCTCCTTAGCCGCAGCCTGTGATGAAGCAGATTTTGCCAAACAATCAAACGTACAAAAATTTAATACCGGTGCCTGGAACCAATTTTCCAATCCTGATGATGTATTTGCACATTACTACAAAGGTATCCGTCACGCTAATTTATTTCTCGAAAAGACAGAGGAATACAAACACATTTTATATGAAGATACTTTAATTGCAAGCAATAAGGATATTTATTTAAAGAACTGTGATGATTTTAAAAAATTGAGAGCGGAAGTCAGATTATTAAGAGCTTATTTTTATTTTGAACTCATCAAACGTTATGGTGGAGTCCCATTGGTAAAGCATTCTCTTACACTTGAAGATGATTTGGATTTACCACGTAACTCTTTTGATGAATGCGTCAATTTTATTGCTGATGAATGTGATGTAGTTTATAAAGACTTAACAAACTATTGGGCAAATTATCAGTGGCAGGATGGTGAAGGAGGCAAAGGTAAAGACAATACCAATTTAGGTCGCCTGGAGAAACCTGTAGCAAAATTCTTAAAACTAAAAGCGTTGCTTTATGCGGCCAGTCCGTTGCATAACCCAACTGAAGATATCGGTAAATGGGAAAAGGCTGCATTAGCAGGTTATGATTTTCTTACGGATAAAAATTGTCAGCATGTCCGTTATTTATATTCTAATTATAACGGACTTTTCCAAGCTCAGGCCAATAATGATGCAATTGTTCCTTTTGCTGGGAAAAATACTGGAATCATAATGACCCGTCCTTTCGAAAAGGCAGGAAGCACGTTCGAAAAGGCTAATTATCCTGTAGGGATGGTCAATGGAGGAGGTGCTTGTATATGTCCTTCACAAAATCTATTAGATGCTTTTGAGTACAGTAACGGTACTGTATTTGATCCTTCCAAATTAAAGAATACAGATAATCCATATGAAGAAAGAGATCCTCGCCTTAATATGATTATTGCTATTAATGGTTCGACTTTAGGAAAAAATATTGATGGCAGTGCACGTCAAGTACAGTCTTATATGGGGGGAGCTGATGGCATTGGAGTAAAGTATGGAGCTACCACTACAGGTTACTATTTGAGAAAACTATTGGTTGAAAATTTCGATTTATCCAAATCAGAATCAAGAGCTAAATCATGGGTATTGATGCGCTATGCAGAAGTACTATTAAATTATGCTGAAGCAGTAAATGAATCGGTCGGACCCGATGTTAAAGTAATCGGTACAACTAACCTAACTTTATCTGCCCGGGAAGCGATTAATTTGGTTCGTGATAGAGTCGGAATGCCACCTATTCAATCTGGTCTTGACAAAGAAAATATGCGTATTAATATTCAACGTGAACGTCAAGTAGAAATGGCTTTTGAAGATCAGCGCTTCTTTGATGTACGCCGTTGGAAAATCGCGAATGTCACAGAAAATAAACCATTAATGGGAATACTGATCTCAACTAACGGAGGTACAACAACATACGAACGTTTTAAAGTAGAAAATAGAATATTCCAAGAGAAAATGTATCTTTATCCTATACCCTATAATGAGATAGCCAAAAGCAAGGGAATACTGATTCAGAATTCTGGATGGGAATAGCTTAGCGTAATATAAAAGAGACTAATTATTTATCGTTGGCCTCTTTTATACTACTATTATTTATGGTTAATAAAAATAAAAAATATTATGAGATATTACTTTCTTATTTTACTTCTCCTAATACCCTATTTACTTCAGGCACAATTAAAATTTTCCACCCAATATGGGAACAAAGAATTGACATTCAAACAAAATACAGCCAATGAAGTGCAAAATAAATTCCGTAAAGAATTACAAGGTGTACATCCAAGACTTTTTTATAATCAACAGACTATTGATCGGATCAAACAATTATATGCACAAAATGATCCATTTGTAGTAATGTATGCGGAAAATGCACATAAAGAAGCTGATCAGATTTTAAAAGAGCCATTATTAGATTATTATTTGGATGATGCAGGACTTCGCATACCTTCTATACATAAATTTGCAACTCAAGCCCCTCATCTAATTTTTATGTATCAAATGACGGGTGAAACCAAATATGCCGATCGATGCTATCAACAACTTGCTATATTCTGTAAATATCCTGACTGGGGAGCCGATCGTCATTTTCTTGATACGGGAATTGGAGCTTTTAATTTTGCATTCGTTTATGACGGACTTTATAATTATATGACTCCTGATCAAAGAAAAATACTGGAAGAAGGGGTACTAAAACACGCATTGAACATTGGGAAATATCAAATTGACGGAGGAAAAACTGTATGGAAATGGTATTTAGCAAATAATAACTGGAATGGAATTTGTAATAGTGGGCTTATAGTAGCAGCACTGGCTATGTACGAAGAAAATCCTGATTTTTTATCACAGGTCATAGCAGCAGCAATGAACTGTTTGCCCCATTACCTCGTGGAATTTGAGCCCGACGGACAAAGTGAAGAAGGATTGATGTACTGGTCATACGGTTTAATGTATACAAATTTAGGTCTTGAAGCAATGACTAATACATTGGGTACGACAAATGGGTTGGCTGATATTGCGGGATTACGCAAAACCGGTTGGTTCCCATTTTTAATGTCAGGACCTGTAACAAGTCTAAATATTGGAGATGATCCTCTACGCTATTCACGTGATACTTCTTTTTTATGGTTTGCCCGATATTATAACGATCCGGCATTAGCAAAACAACATTTAGAATTATGCATGAAAAATGGCCGTTGTCAATGGCAAGATATTTATTTTTATGATCCTGAACTTGTTACAAAAGCAAAAACTACAACTATTCCGCTTGATAACGCTATTCGGGGCATAGAATTATACTCTATCCGCGAAAATTGGGATTCGTCAGATGCTATGTATATTGCTATACATGGTGGTGCAAATAATGCCAATCACGGACATCTTGATGCGGGTTCTTTTTACATTCAAGCATTAGGAGAAGTGTTTGCTTATGGTAATCTCGGAAGTGATAATTATACTTATCCCGGGTATTTTAGTCAGAAAACTTCTCCAGATTATCTAGATTCTATAAATGAACAAACGGAACCGGGACGTTGGCATTTTTATCGACTACGAACGGAAGGTAAAAATTGTATAGTTGTAAATCCTACTATACGACCGGAACAAAAGGAGAATGGTATTGCGATTATGAAATCGTCAGAAAACAAAAAGGAAAAAAGCTGTTATACATTTGACTTAACCGATTGTTATGAACGGGATTTGATTTCATATAACCGGACAATAGGCATGGACAGGAAGCGAAAATACATGGTTGTAAAAGATTTATTGGAATGTCGTGATCCTAATTCTTCTGTGTGGTGGTTTATGCATACGAAAGCTGATATAGAGTTACAGGAAAGAGGACATATTGCTATTCTTACCATGGCAGATAAAAAGATGAAGGTTGAGATCGTTTCTCCCTTGGATGCTTCTTTCCAAACTCTCCCTGCAACTTATTTACTGAAAGACAGTTTCCCTTTGACAAAGAACTCCGAGAATAAAGGCTTTGGAAAATTGGCTATTGAATTAGAAGGTAAAAGAAGTTTGGCTATTGAAGTGATGTTTACTCCATTAAATTAAGTAATGTATTATCGAGCAAGGTTTGATTTATAAATAATACTAAGTATCCCAAGACAGAGACAAGTGAATAAGATTGATTTTTATTTTTTGTTTATCTTTGCATGTCTATTTAGATTGAAGTTATGCAAAAGCAAAGATATGCATTGGTAAAGAGGGAATATCGTGTTCCCTTCATTCTGGTTACTTCTTTATTCTTCTTATGGGGATTTGCCCATGCCATTCTTGATGTGCTGAACAAACATTTTCAGGATGTACTGGTCATCAGCCGTACCCATTCTGCATGGGTGCAGGTTATGTTCTATTTGGGATATTTTGTTATGGCTATTCCTGCCGGATTATTTATCAATAAGTACGGTTATCGTCGTGGAGTAGTATTAGGGTTACTACTTTATGGACTGGGATCTTTGCTTTTTATTCCCGGAGAGTACTGGATGTCGTTCAATTTCTTTCTGTTCTCATTGTTTGTCATAGCCTGTGGACTGGTGTTTTTGGAAACTGCTGCCAATCCTTATATGACGGAGTTGGGGGATAAAGAGACTGCTGCCAGCCGCTTGAACTTGGCTCAGTCATTCAATGGATTGGGATGTATTTGTGGACCATTGATAGGTGGATTATTGCTTTTCTCTGAAGAAGGGGAGGTTGCAATTTCTTTGCCTTATACGTTAATGGGGATTGTAGTGTTGGCAGTTGCTATGGTTTTTTCAAAGATCAGACTGCCGGAGATTGTTCATGAAGAAGAGGGTGACAGAGAAGGGAAAACGAAAAGCCTGTGGTCGCACAAACTTTTCATTTTTGGTATTGCTGCCCTGTTTTGTTATGAGATAGCGGAGATTTCTATTAATAGCTTCTTTATAAACTACGTGGTTGACGATGGCTGGATGAATGCCCGTGATGCTTCTATAGTACTTTCTTTTGGAGGTTTAGGATTATTCATGTGTGGACGTTTTGCCGGTAGCTGGATTATGCAACGTATCCGTGCAGAGAAAGTGCTGTTATTTTGTGCTGTGTGTACGGTGATTACCTCGTTGCTGATTGTACTGAATGTGGGGATTGTGTCTCTCGTAGCACTTTTTTTAGGATATGCATTTGAGGCTATCATGTTCCCCACTATTTTTGCTCTTTCTTTACGGGGGCTGGGTAAGCATACCAAGCGTGCTTCTTCTTATCTGATGATGTCACCTGTTGGCGGGGCGGTAGGGCCATTGATGATGGGGTATGTGGCAGATCAGACTACCATGTCTCTTTCCTTTATCGTACCTTTGCTTTCCTTTATAGTAGTGATGCTGTACGCCTGGAAGGTGAGTGCGGCAAAGTTGTAACGGGCATTTAGGATATTTATCCCTCATTCATAGTACGAATTTACCACAAGTGTGGTATTTCCGGCGAACCAAAACTCCTCTATCTTTGTCGTATAATAAAAAAACAGATAATTAATACATTAACAGATATGGGAAAGATAGCAAAAAGACTGACCGACCTCGTAGGCAACACCCCGTTGTTGGAGCTGAGTAATTATAATGCAAGTAAAGGACTAAAAGCTCGTGTGGTGGTAAAGTTGGAGTATTTTAATCCGGTAGGCAGTGTGAAAGACCGTATCGCTTTGGCGATGGTGGAAGATGCTGAATCAAAAGGAATCTTGAAATCGGGTACTACGATTATTGAACCGACGAGTGGAAATACAGGGGTAGGACTGGCTTTTGTTTCTGCTTCTAAGGGATATAAGTTGATTTTGACGATGCCGGATACGATGAGCGTAGAGCGGAGGAACTTACTGAAGGCTTTGGGGGCCGAACTGGTACTGACTCCCGGTGCAGACGGAATGAAAGGAGCTATTGCCAAAGCAGAAGAGTTGAAAGTAAATACTCCCGGTGCAGTGATCCTACAGCAATTTGAGAATCCTGCTAATCCTGCTGTCCATGTGCGGACTACCGGACAGGAGATATGGCATGATACAGACGGACGTGTAGAAATATTTGTGGCAGGTGTTGGTACAGGTGGTACAATAAGCGGTGTGGGGAGAGCATTAAAGGATTACAATCCTCAAATAAAGGTAGTAGCTGTAGAGCCTGCTGATTCTCCGGTTCTGTCCGGTGGTAAGCCCGGACCTCATAAGATACAGGGCATCGGAGCCGGATTTATTCCTAGGATCTATGATGCTTCGGTAGTGGATGAGATTGTGCAGGTGCAGAATGATGATGCCATCCGTACCAGCCGTGAGTTGGCAACGAAAGAAGGCTTACTGGTTGGAATCTCTTCAGGAGCTGCCGTATATGCGGCTACAAAGCTGGCAGAACTTCCGGAAAATAAGGGTAAGACAATAGTAGCGTTGCTGCCCGATACGGGAGAGCGCTACCTGTCCACTATTTTGTATGCTTTTGAGGAATATCCTTTATAAGTCAAGAGTCTGTTTTAAATTAAAACAAGCTCTGAAAGCTGAAAGTTATTATATGGTTTACTGTGACATAGTAACTTTCCATACACCAGAAGATACCTTTATTGCTATCTGATTGGTTGATGAATATTCCGGTCTGCAATATTTGTTGGACCGGAATTTTCCGTTTTTATACACACTGCGACCGTTTACTTCGATTCTCTTAATTTCCGGTTTGATGGGAAGCAGCGCTTGCGTATTCTCTGGTACGGTGAGATGCATCTGTATCCGGCCGTCTGTTCTCTCTAATGAGATTGATATCCTACCGTTGACAGTCAGCAGGCTGGTTTCTGCATGAATAAGATTGCCCATTTGGGGAAATACGCTGAACTCTTTGAATCCGGGCTTTACAGGAGAGACGCCACATACATACTGGGATAATAGTGTCAACCCTCCTCCGCTCCAGGCATGGTTATATGTTCCGCCTCCGAACCCCTGAGGTCCGAGTCCCCATCCCTCAAACAGGGTCGTGAGAGTGGGATGATTGACCATAGACTCAAACCGTTTCTTCATTCGTGCGAGTGCCTCTTCGGGCTGGTTCATTACAAATAGTGCTTCCAAGACGTATTTTTCCATATAAGGACTTGCATACTCGTACTTTCGGAACAGATTGCGAATGGCTTCATATTTCGATTCATCTGCCAAACCTGATATTACCGCCAATGCCTGCAAGCGGTCGTCCGGATGGGGAATGGTGCTATTGGCTTTGTAGGCCGCTCCGTTCCAGTAAGCCTGGTTAAAAGCATCTTTGAGCAGACGCATCTCTTCTTTTAGGTTGGTGGCATCTTCTTTTTTATCAAGTACTTCTGCCATTTGTGCTGTACCTTCCAGAGCGAGATAATACCAGGCGTTGAACAGCCCTTCGATATCGATATTCGTTCCCCAGTCTCCCCATGTCCAGTCTCCGCTACGGAACTTTATAGTACCGTCCGGATTATATTGCCATACGTGCAGATACCGTTTTACGGCATCATACAAATCTTCTACGGGAATCCTGTCTCCGGTATTCAGATAATAGTTCCAGAAACCATAACGCCCTATGCTTGCCAACATTTGTCCGGGGAGTTCCGTATGATAATTGGAAGAAGGTATGGGAGAAAAGATAATGCCATTATCCTGCTGCCAGCCCATTAGTTCGTACATCCCTTTTTTCATCAGTAGATGTGATTTGGGACAAAGTGCATAGAAGGATTCTCCCGATTCAATGACTTCGTCTCCCCACCATTGTGCGCGTTCGCGGTCGGGGCAATCCATGTAGGTGTCGCGCATGGTGACTAATAATGTACGCTGTGCCTTTTGCCAAAGTCGGTTGAAGAAGTCGTCGTTACAATTGAAAGTTCCTGCAAATGAGGTATCATAGCTTGTTTCGCGATATTCTGTTTTAAGCACCTCCACGCCTTTAGGTATCAGATAATACACCGAATGTCCGTTTATCCACCCCAGGCTTTCATAAGACTGTTGCCCGCCTTTGGTGATATATTCGCCCCGTAGATTGTATACTCCGCCGCCTTTGTAATCATCCGTATACATGGTTATGACTTTCCCTTCGGGGGCTTCCAGCTCGATGCAAGGGGTGAGTTGCATGTTGTAGGGCAGCCGGCAGATTAGGGTATCGACCTCATTCCCTCGGTGCCATTGGCTGTCCGGATATTCTTTTTTTCCGTAATCTTTCCATAAGGGAATAATTCTTGGGTGGAGTTTATTCCAGGGTGCCGAACCCTCGGTTCCCACCTCTATGGCAGGGGCCCACGGATAGGTGAGATTACCGGTAGGTTGGATAATCCAGTCTTCCGGGAATATACGGGCGTCATAGCCGATATTGGATTCCGATAGTCTGAAGTTGGGCTGTGCTCCTGCCGGTGTATAGTATCCCGGATGCAGGGTAGATAACCATTGCTTGTCTGTGTTTAGGTTGAGGCTGCCGGACAGGCTTTTGACGTACAGCCCCGCTTTGCCGCTGGGTTGGTAGGAGAATCCCTCCTTTCCGAAGTACCACAGCAGAATGGCAATGGAATTATTTCCTTCTTTCAGGAATGAGGATATATCTACTTCGTCATAGTATGTATCCGAAGGATTGGGTCCTCTTTTGACGGAGCCTTCAAAAACAGCGAGACGGCCATTGATCCACATCCAGTATTTACTGTCGGCTGCAATCTTTAAATGGATATCTTCTTGCGGAAGGGAATCTATAAGCATATCCTTACGAAAACAAATCCAGGTATTGGATGCGCTTTGATTTTCGAAGGCTGTAATCCAGTGTGCCTGTTCGTTACTCGCATATGTAAGGACAGTCAGCATTAATCCGGTTATTGCTGCTAAACTTTTTTTTATCATAATCCGAAAGTGTTATTTGGTTTTCTTTAAATGGAAAATCTTACTGTCGTATTCTTTATCGAGCCATACCTCCATTCCCTGGTCTATAAGGAATCCGCCGGTTATTGTTTTTTTAGCCTGTTCTTTCAGGTCTGCCGTGTTGATCTCACAGATTTCGTAAGAGGCCTCCGGAGATAGTCCTTGAAGGGTTAATCTGGGAAATGAGGGGTTGAAGCGGTGTTTTAATTGATAAACAAAGAGTACCGCTTCTTCCTTGTCGGGGGTGACGTACATCAGTGAAGATATATTTTTCTGTGCATAGGGTGAAATCAGCCTGTACAGATCGCCAAACTGAACAACCGGGCGAATCTGCTTATAAGTGGATATGGCCTGTGCGGCAAATTTATATTCATCCGGTGTGAAATCTTTGGGCTGCATCTCCATACCGAGGCGTCCAGACATAGCTACGTCGAACCGGAACTTCAGGGGGATAAGTTTATTGGTCTGATGATTGCGTGCAGCAGATACGTGTGACCCCATGGCTATGGCAGGATAGAATTGCGATACTCCCCATTGCATGTATATCCTCTCTATGGCATCTGTATCGTCACTGGTCCAGAATTCATCGAAATAAGGAAGAATGCCATAACTGATTCTTCCTCCGCCACTGGCACAAGCCTGCATAAGTAAGTCCGGATATTTGGCGCGTATTCTCTGAAGAACTTTCCGAAGTCCTCTGTGATATTCTATGTATAGGTGTGATTGTTTGTTGGCCGGAAGGTAATTGGAGCCGTAGTTGGCAAGGCTCATATTAGCATCCCATTTAATGTAAGCAATCTCCGGATACTGTGTCATTAACTTGTCTACTACTCCGAAAATGAAGTCCTGTACTTTGGGATTGGACAGATCCAGTACAAGCTGATTGCCGCCCCGTCCTTTCTTTAAAGGCCGATTGGGTTGTGAAATAACCCAGTCCGGATGTTGTTCATAGAGTTCGCTGATAGTATTGGTCATTTCAGGTTCTATCCATATACCAAACCTGATAGAGGCGCATTTACAGGAATCAATAAGTGCCTGGAGCCCGTCGGGTAGTTTGCCGGGACTGACTTCCCAGTCTCCCAGTGAAGAACGGTCGGAGTCTCTGGAGTATTTCTTGCCAAACCATCCATCGTCCAGTACGAACATCTCTCCGCCTAAACCGGAAAAGTCGTTTATCATTCTACAAACGTCTTTCATGTTTACGTTGAAATACAGTCCTTCCCAACTGTTAAGAAGTATATCACGCTTTTGTTCTCCATGGGCCAATGCATATTTCCGTGCCCAACGGTGGAATGTCCGGCTGATTTCTCCTTTGCCTTTGTTGCTATAAGACATCACCCAGGCTGGTGTGACAAAGGTTTCTCCTTTGGATAGTTTATATTCGGACTGGAAATTGTCGATACCGGCAATCAGGTGCAGGCGGTGCGAATTATCGAGTGTGCAGTTTATTTTGTAATTACCACTCCATGCCAGTATTCCGGCATATACATCACCTGTGTTCTCTTCCAGACCATCACGGCCCAGCATTACCGAGGGATGATCTGTCAGTGCATTACGTACTCCGTCTCTGTTTACGAGTATTTTGCTGCCATGAGTCAATATTTCTTCTTCCATCTGGTGCTCCGAGGCCCATGAACCATGCAGGTGTTGCATGGTATATTGTCCCGGAGGCAAGGGCATGTAGGCAGAGGCAAACTGCCGTAGTTCTACGAAACCTTTTCCCGAATATTGATAACCAGCCCAACTTTCAATGATATCTTCATCGTGGTATATTCTGTAGTGCAGCGTTACTTCCAAAGGATATACCGTATCTTTCAGGTAGAATTTCCATTCATCGGAATGATTACCTTTGATGTTTTCTGCTTTCTGAAAGCGCAGATCTAATGACAGGTTTCCGTCCGGATACATAACTGCCATTGCAGGTTCCAGGGTACAGTCCAGTCCGAACTGTGGATAGGCTTCGCGGTAAAGCATACCGTTGCCGGAGTTCCAGATGTCGGAGGGATCAAGTACTCTTCTTCCGAAGTAATGCAGGTAGAGCTGTCCGTCCTTTTCTCCCGTCAATAAGAGGGAAGTGCGGGGAGTACTCAGGAGAAACTCTTCGGCATAAACAGAGGATGTAAATAACAGTAATGTTAAAATGATAAATAGATTCTTCATTGATATAATAATGTGTTTTGGTTACGAATATATTTTACCACAGAGCACACGGAGTACATAGAGTTTTAATTATTTCAGAATCAATTACAGAATTACTCTGTACTCTGTGGTGGACTGATTTATTTTTTAATCCGGTACGGGGATTTGTGTAGTTCTGTCTGGTCATCATATAATGAGTTTGAATGAATGATTTTCGCTTGCCATATTCACCCGTAGTATATATATACCGGATGATATGTCGGTGAAGTCCAGGCGGATATTATCTGTAAATTCAGTGACTTCCTGCTTCAGGCAGATGCCGTTAATTGTATATAATGAATAAGCTATCTTACAAAGATCAGTATTTTTCTTGGTGAGGTAAAATACATTTGAATCAGGTGCCCGATAGAATTCGATAGGGGTTGCTGTTTTTATGGTCTGATTTATGCCGGTAGATATACTTAAATTCAGATACCGGGTGACACTTATTCCGTTAAAAGTAGCAGTGACGGTTCCTTTCTTTTCTGGTCCGTTCAGTATTAAAGTACGGTCTTTAATATATCCCAGTCCCGGAGAACAACTGAGTACCGCACCGGTAATGTCCGTGTCTGTGAGAACGCTGTATTGATTGTACCCCATTACTTTCAGAGGAATGGAGCCGGAGGTGATCTGCTCTTTGTTCCAGTAATTAAAATCCATACGAACAATGTTTTTATCTACCGGAGCAGATGTTTGTAGCAACCATCCGTTTGTAACGGCTCTTTCATTACCGTCACTCGGCTTGTTGACCACTGCGTGATTAACCACCATGCCGGTAGATCCTCCGCCATCAAAACCCACTACATTGGCTGCACCCAGGCTGCGAAATAAATCGCACATTTCGTCGGTGTACACTCCTCTGGAATGTTCCTGTCGTCCGTCAATAGCCATCATATACAGCCATTTACCATCTGCAGAGCATCCCACTCCTGTTCTTGGATACAGCACGTTGTTGTAACTGTCGTTGAAGTTGCAATCGGTTAATATTCCGTTTTTCATCAAGAGCGAATTGCCTCCGATCATCTCTTTGATAAAGGGAGTTTCGTTTTGTGGTGTCTTAATTGTCATTTTAATGTTCAGCTTTTGTCCGATAGTGAGTTTGTCGAGAAACGTTTTTGCCTGAGCGATGCCCGATAAAGCCGATTCGCCGGCTTCCAATGCGTTATGTCCTTCCGTATCTTTAATGATTCTCGTAATAATACAAGCTACCGGAGCATTTACTTTCCACTTGTATCCCTCGGCGGGTTTGAAGAAAACTTCTGTTTTAAGTTTATCGCCTATATCTGCATTTTCATCCATTCGCGTGTAGCCACCTGCAAATTCATTATAGAAAGTCAGATCGCAGGAATAGCAATCCGTTCTGGGAAGGTTGACGTCGTAAAACCGGTAGGAAGATATAGGAGCTTTCATACTGGTTACAGAACCTTCAAAGCTCATATTGTCGAGCGTTGGTTTGTTCGTATAGTCAATAGTAGCAAAAGCCCAGTCCATGTTTCTGGGCTCGCGTTGCACTACTCCGTCGGCAATGCACCCTCCCCGCGGGGCTCCGATGGGTAATTCATTGTGCGCTTTTATATTAAAGAAATCCCCGTTAATACCTGCGTAGGCATCGGCTGTTTCAGAAGAGTATCTGTCACATGCGGCAGATACTCTTTCTAATCCTTCTATTGTGTTTTTACCCAGAAAAGTGCGGATCTGCGTATGGGGGTTCTGCAGGTCTATCTTCAGAATATGCGCTTCTATCGGCATATCTTCGATACGAATATGGACATAATCACAGCCGGGGCCGGGTATATAAGTATTCAGGGTATCTACCTGATGCTGTTCTCCCCGTATGATAACCTGATTGGAGGGATTATACGTTTCAATGATTTCTATTAGTTTTTTTCGGAAGCTACTGATCTCTGCCGAACTTCTTGTGTAGTCGGATGGTGATTTGTATACTTGTTCAAGAATCTTTTCTGCAACGTGTCTTCCGGCTTTATCTTCCACCATTTTTAATAACTCATAGTCTTCCTGTCCTTCTTTCCATCGTTCCAGCCGGGCTGAGGCTACGGGTTCTTTGATATTGAATAAATCTCCGGGAAAGACCAATCCTCCATCACCTACGGCATTGAGACTTGTATCGAATGCGAACGGATTGAGACGGTACCTGTTTACCCCCCAATACAGGAATCCTGTTTCCTGTTCCTTCCATACCCTCCACATGATGGCTCTGTTGTGAAAAGGGGTCTGGGCAAACAAGAAGTTAGGCTGAACGCCGGTTGGTCCGCAACAGACATATGTCCACCATTCGGCTCGTGGTTCGACCAGTTTTCTGAATTTCTCCGCGCCGGAATTCTCGCAGTTGTATTGTTCGGCTGCAATCGGGAATATTTTTACATATTTTGTGAGGAAATCGAACGTATAGTCATAGTCCCATTTATGTTCTCCTTCGACAAGAAAGCTGGAGATCGGTACGAGCATTTTAGCGTTTGGCTTGAGAGATAGTATATGGGCAGATTCTTTGGCGATCTGCTCATAGTGTTCGGGCGTTTTGGGCTCATCCCAGATGTAGAAGTAACATCGGTCGAAATATCCTTTTTCCTCCATATCATTACACATTCGCAGGAGTTCGTCATCTTCCAGCATGCAGGGAAGGGCAAACCGGCAGAAACGTTTGTCCTGAAGTAACTTCCGGCTTCTCGGATCGTCCCATGGCCATGGTGAGAAACAGTTGTCCCAACGCCATGTATTCCGGTCTATGAGCTTGCCATAATAGGGGTCAATGCGTCGTGAAAGAAGAAACTCATTCCAGAGTTCTTTCTGCTCATCCGAACCGTTGTCCGGTAGATTATCTATGTCAATACAGAACTCCGAAGGAATAGAGGGAGTCAGGGGGATTTCATAATCGGCTACACGTACTTTGAATTTAAGATTGATGGAGTTTCTCAGTGTCTTAATAGATACCGTGTATTCATATGTACCCGGTTGGCTGTTCCGCGGAGTTTCGAAAGTCAGCCATACAACCGAGGTTGATCCTGTTGCCTGTATGGTGGATACAAACGGTACTAAGGCATCTTTGTATCCATCTATATCCGTAAGCATTCTGTAGTGTACATTGAATGCTTCTGGGATAGATGATGAAATGGTAATCTTTTCTTTAGGTATTGTATTCAGAACCACCTGTAGATGCTCCGTTTCTCCTTTTCCCAGTACAACCTCATTCCATTCTTTTGCCGGAAAATCTTGGTAATTCTCTAATAATTCCGTACAGGGTAATACCCATACATTATCAGAAGCCTCTTTTACTAATTGGCCGGAACCTAACAAGAGCCAGCTGACGACTAAAATAAGATACTTTTTCATGGTGTTTATTGTATTTATTGATTAATTATTTTAAACCTCCTTCACCGAATTCGCTTTGTTGGCGTTCTACATTTTTTAGTTCCCGGTTCAGTCTGTTCCGTTCTTCTGTGTTATCTTTCCGGTTATTATCAGAAATTGAGCCTAGCTGATATACTCCCGTTCGCTCCTCCATATTGTAAATAGCAGGAACAGATGCCGGTAAAACAGTAAATTCCAACTCCCCTTGTATGGGCATTTGTATACCCGGAAAATCAACTTCGGCTCTTACTTTTACTTTACCGGGGCGGAGTGTTGTCCGAAGAAGGATAGGAGCAGTTCCCCACTCAACCGGGCGGGGGTTGGTATGTGTTTCTTCGTTGGCAACCAGTCTCGCTTCTCCTTCAACTGAGAATTTTATATGATAATTATTCAACCGTTTGATATTTCCGTTTTCGTCTGTAACAGAAGCAATCACTGTGATCAGATCGGAACCGTCGGCAATGGGCTGAATATTTTCGTCATCTAAGTGCAGTGTGATTTTACCTGGACGCCGGGCAGGCATTCGTTTATGTTCGGCTACCTTTTTACCGTTTCGGAAACCTTCTGCCAACAGATAGACCTCATCCCAACGCTCCTGTCGTGAGAGCGCTTTATCTTCCATAAAATGATAGGCATCTTTGAAAATGATAATGGGAGAAGGCATCCCCGGCCTGTCCTTTTTTTTGTAGGTATATGTTTTTCCGTGTTTAAAGACAGTAAGCCTTACTTCCTCACAATTGGAATAGACCGTTACATCCGCCGGAGAGAATGGAGTCATTTCATGGGCTATATATATCATAGGTCCGCTTTCTACCTGTATGGCGAGTGAATCGACAGGCCGTTGGGCCATGAACATATAATAAGCGTATTTGGGTTGCCTGAATACATCTGTCAGACCACCATAAAAAGGATCGGGATGATAACCTCTCTGATGATCAAATGAATGCCAGAGGCAACCGCCGATATGCTGTCTGGATGTTTTCCAGAGTCCGTCATAACTTGTGCAAGCATAAGGAGGAGATGCATAATGGTTAGCTTGTGTTAACATAGGGTATTCTCCCCAGGCGCGGTTGGCCCTGCTTGTGGAGTTGTGCGAGTTCCAGTCGTCCACGTTGTCTCCCCACTCCCGGGTGAAGTAAGTTACATTCGGGCTCAGTTCTTTGATCGCTATACCTGTATCTCCGTTGGAAGGATGTGTATAGAGTATTGAGAATTTGGATGAACCGCGTGCTTCAGCGTCCCCCACCACATGGGAGTAGGGATACGGATATTCTTCTGCCACGATTTGCTTAACACTGTCAATAAATGATTCGGGATACCATGTCTCATTGAGTACGGGTTCCCAAAGGAATACGGAAGGGCGGTTCCGGTCTCTGCGTATAATATTTCTGATATCATCGAATACCCGGTTCCGGAATATCGGGTCTTCGTTCCAGTATTGCCAGCCCGGTGTGTTCTCAATGACAAAAAGTCCTAAGGCATCGCAGGCATCCATAAAAGCCGGGTCCTGCGGATAGTGCGCATTGCGGATGATATCGAGCCCCAGACTTTTTAGTTTCTTTGCATCGCGCCAATGCAGATTGTTGGTCATAGCATTGCCGATTACAGCAAAATCCTGGTGACGGTTTACCCCCATTATGGGGTGAGGATAAGGTTTTCCATTGATCCATAAACCATCTTTTCCTTTAAATTCGATGCTTCGAATTCCTATCTTTTTTCTATAGCCGTCTATTACTTTTCCGGTATGATCTTTTATCTCGATTTGCATTTGGTATAAGGAAGGAGAAGAAGGATACCATAGCTGGGGCTTTTTAATGATAACATGTTCTGAATGGCTGACGGCTTTTCCCGAAGGGATAGAAAACGAATATGTGGTTTGTCCTGTTATTTTTCCTGCAGGGTCTCTCAATGTGATGTAGGTTTTACCTTTAAAGTTCTTGGGCATTTCGTTTTTTAATTGCAGTTTAATATGAATGTCGGCCGATTTTGCAGATACGTTGTCGTACGAAACGAATGTCCCGCCACCGGCTACTTCGGATGCATAATTATCGTCAGTGATAAATACTTTATTATGTGCTATAAGCCAGCAGTCACGATAGATACCGCCACAATAGGTAAAGTCGAGAAACTCTTGCGGTTTTCCCGGTGGATAAAGCGGATTGTTTGAATTATCGGTACAGATAGATATTACATTGTTTTGACCGGATTTTACTTTGTCTGTCATATCTATAATAATGGGGAGATATCCTCCGTAATGAGTGGTGCATAATTCATTGTTGATCCAGACTTGTGTTTTACCCATTATAGCCTCAAAATAAAGAAAGAGTTTTTTATTGCTGAGTCTTGAGTCGGGAGTGAAATGTTTTCTATACCAGCAGATACCCTGATAGTTTATACATCCGCTGGCCTCGGTTGGTAAAAGGTCGATGCTGTGCGGAATGGAGACTTGCTCCCAATTGGAATCATCAAAAATGATCTTTTCGGCTCCGGGCACATCCCCTTTATGAAATCTCCATGAGGGATTCATGGAATAGACCTCCCTGCCCGAGCCTTTGACAGGAAAGAATCCGGCAACGGAAAATTCGGGCTGAAAAGGTTGTGTAAAACCTTTCAGACAAAAACAGATAAATAGTAGTAGAATGAGGTTCTTTTTCATATTCGTTTTTAAATGAGGTTGTACTAAAAGGCTTAGTACAACCTCGTTGGGGACACTATCGTCCGATTACAATCTTTATTACCTTATTGATGTTTTTACTACAAACTTTAGCAAAATAGATACCTGCATTCAAGTGATTCAGGTCATATTGATTATTGCCTGCAATGACCTGATAGGATTCTATTGTAACTCCGGCCAGAGAAATGATAGAAACCGATTGGATTAGAGCATCGTCATTGATTACCTGTAAGCAGTTGTTGCTGAAACATACATTCTGTGCTATGCTTTCATTTTGGATGGAACTTGGGTCAAGTTGAATGCTTGCATCCGGATGATCCCAGGCTGTTATTTTGATGGACTTGGCAGTAGTTAAGTCTTTTAGAATGTAAAGAGCACCTGCTTCCAGACTATAGTCATCCGTGCTTAAAGCGGTTCCGTCAACGTTGATTTCTTTTATCAGCATTCTCCAGAGTTCGCTATCCGTAAAGGTAATAGTGGTATACTCGGCCGTACGTTCTTCCAGAGCAAGTACCGGAGATTCGTTTTGAGGAGGGGTATCACCATAGTAACATGGAATATATTCCGAACCCTGCTCGTAGCCATCGTCTATCAGATATACAATCCAATAGTAACCGTCAGCAGCATTACCCATATTACCTCCGGGGATAGTAGCTGTACCCTCCTTGGCTCCCGGATTATCAAAATAGCACCATGTCGTGGAGTAATGACCGGGAATACCGGTAATAGTTTGTCCTAAGGGTGCAATGTTCATATTATCCTTTGGGAATCCGAATCCACCGGTGTAGTGAGTAACAATATCTTCTCCTCTAGTGAAATGAAACTTGTCTAACCAAACTTTTGCATAGTTTTGAGACCATAGCTGTGCGAATGATGCCAGCACACAAATTAATAATACCGTAAACTTTTTCATAATGATTAATTTTTTAGTAAAACAATAGGGATATTTATTTAATGTATCCGGCAGATTTCCATCTTTCCCGGAATGGTTTCAGAGATTTCAGGAACCTATCGAAATTTTTATTTTCTTTTTGAGTCCATCCTGTTTCTGCATACGTTGCTATTTGCGGATAAACCATTTTGTACATGATATCCGGGCGATTTGTCCATTCTCCCCACATGGCACATGATAATCCCAGAATTTGTTCTTTCCATGCTGATACGGATTCGGGAACGGGATTGAAACGGTATGCTTTTTCTAAAGGAATAGGGGTATGCGCATACTCTAATCCGGGCACAATCTTGTCATAGTTGTAGTTCAGATACGTATATTCACAAGAGTTGTTTACTACCTTTAAACCGCGCTCTAGAGCTTTTTCCAGTAAGCTCTGATTGCCTGTCCAGAATTGGACAATTGTATTCTCCGGATTCAATTGGCTTTTTACTTCATTTCCGGTTTGGAAAGCATGAAGTTTATCACCTGTTATGTCATTCCAGCCCATCAGTTTTTTGCCTTTGCTACCCAGATAAGCAGAGAGATGATTGGTGAACCACACTTGTAATTCTGCCGGTGAAGTAATCTGTTCTTTTTTCATGAATAGCAATACTTCTTCAGAATCCAGCCATTCATCGTATTTCACCTCGTCTCCTCCGATATGGATAATATCCGAGGGGAACAGTTCGATAACTTCATCTAAAACATTGTGAATAAACTCCTGCACCTGTGGATTGACAACATTGAAAGCGGTTGTTAATACTCCGTAGCCACAGGGAACGGAGATTTGCTTTTTACTGCAACTCAACCAGGGATATGCTGCAATAGCAGCGGAGGCATGACCCGGAAATTCTATCTCGGGTATGATTTTTATATGCCTGTCTGCTGCATAGGCTATGATTTCACGAATGTCTTTCTGAGAGTAATATCCGCTCACAGGCTTACCATCATAGACTGTACTTTCATACCAGTTCAGTTGAGTGGAATCTCTTCGCCCTCCGATTTCTGTGAGAAGAGGATATTCCTTTATTTCAATTCTCCAACCCTGATCATCTGTTAGATGCCAATGAAATACATTCATTTTGAGCAAGGCCATTTCGTCAAGCAGTTTTTTTACTTCATTCTTTCCCTGAAAGTTACGGGCTTCATCCAGTAGAAAACCTCTCCAGCCAAAGGCTGGTGAATCGGTTATTTCAACATAAGGACACTGCAGGTTTTTCCCGTCTTTTTTAATGAGTTGCCTCAATGTCTGAATAGCATAAAATACTCCTGTAGTAGTTGCTGCCTCAATGTGGATGCCCTGAGCATTTATCAGAATTGAATATCCTTCTCGGGGCAGGTCTTCTTTTATATCTATTTTCAGATTGGCTTTTTCCTTATTAGTGAATTTACAAAGCAGGTCTGATTCCTTTTTCAGAACCGGTATAATTCTCTTTATTTCACTACTAAACAGGTCATTCGAATAGATGTATAACTGTTTTCCGATGTCGAATGTACCCTTTTTCCAACAGATATGATTGGGATAAGGCAGTATGGCAGTTACTTCATTAGCTAATGCAGGTACACCTGTCAGTAATGACATAAAGATAATCAGGTATATTTTATATAATCTCTTCATGGAATTACTTTTTAAATTTGAATGTTGAAATCATAGCTGCATGATCTGACGGAAAGCGTACCGGGTGTTGATCGATCATCTTTGATTCAGTGACCTTCACGTTCTTACCCATATAGTAAATGAAGTCTATCCGATACTGAATATCCAGTTTTGACATGGGTGACCAGGTTAAGCAAGGGTATTTTACCGGATCGGGATATAACTCTCTATAAGAATCTTTAAATCCTTTTTCAAGCATAAGAATGCTGGTCGGCCATTTCACAGCATATCCCTCAAAGAGATGTTTGGCTTTTTCTGTCCAGTCAAGATGAGACCCACTGTTGAAGTCACCTGAAACGAATAAGGGAACATCTTTCTGGTCAAAGAAAGGTTGCATGTCTTTCAAAATTGTTGTCAGTTCTTTATATCGTGTAGGTAATTCTTCTGCTTCGACCTCAGAGGCAGGAATCCGGGCCTTTACTTGATCATCGGTAATAGGGCGATAATCCAGCCATAGATTAACGTAATTGATGGTTTGTGTTTTACTGATTCGTATTGTAGCTGCACATGTGTTGAATGGCTGAAACATGTCCCAGGTTTGTTCGATGGGATATTTGCTCATAATGGATAGATTAGAGCTTCTCAGATAAAAGTGATACCCCAGTGCATCGGCAATTTCCGGTCCTGCACCATATGTCTCGATCATGCCTATGATGTCTGCTCCGGATGCTTTGATAACATCTACGACCCGGTTTACTCCTACCTGTTCGCCAAGTTCATGACCTCCGTGAAAGATATTGAATCCCATAAGATTAATATTCGGAGTAAATTCCGGTAATATCTCTTCTTGCCGGATACCTGTATACCTGAAATATTCCTCTGCTATCTCTGCATCACTTTTTATACGGTCTGCGAATGAAAAATTATCCAGCATTCCATTAAAACTGTGCCATTGTTCGTCTGCTTTATTGCCTAAAAGTAACGGATTGGAAGTGGCCAGATTTACATTACCGTTCGTGCAATAAGTAGCTACATTTTTACCGTCATAGTACATTTTCATTTCCTGTTTTTCTGCAAAGTGGGTAATAGCCAGGAAATGCCATTTCGCATCGTTGATCGGTTGACGTTTTACGGTCGGTTTATAATCCCATTGCCAGTTTTTGCCATCGGTGAAATATGCTGCCCATGAGCCATTTTCTTGAGTAGCAATCATAAATCCCGGATCTTTCATTTCAAGGGATTTTTTGTTGGTGACCAGTGGTTTCAATCCATTGTATGTATCGGCTGATTTCACCCATATCCCAATAGAGAATGAACCTGACATGTCGATAGAATCTATCTGATTTATAGGTAGAGGTGCACGATAATAGGCAGCTGTACTAATGTCCAATGCTTTGCCTTCTATCCCGTTGGAAAATAGATATCCTTCGTAGAAATTTGCCGGATCATTGAAGTCAATGATGACTTCTTTGGCACTTAGTTTTAAGGTAATAATTACGGATAAAACAATTAAAAGATATTTCATTTTAAGCGGCTTTTAGGGGTAATACTCCCCCTTTGCATGCTATTTAATGGCATGCAAAAAGAGAATGTTTACCTGATTATTAGTTATTTATCCCAGAAAATAGTTTGGCGTAAATTGGGGTTATATGTAAATTGGGTCTTTGGAATCGGATAATAGTAATATTTGGGTTCAATGAATTTCTTCGGGTTCGTAATATCATTGGTCAATATGATATAACCATGATCTCCTTCCGAAAGTGAAATACTGGTTTTCTCCCCCTGTTCTTCCAGGTAATAAAGAACTTTCTTTTTATAGATTGGTTTTACAGATTCTTTATTCAGGAAGACACCTACATCGGTTACTCCATCCCCTGTTACATCAAATACGGTATTCAATTCGGCAATGTATACTCCCTGTGGCATTTCGAGCAATTTCCCGACTTTCCAACGGAGTATGTCATCTTTACGGAAACCTTCGCAAGCCAGCTCTACGCGCCTTTCTCTCCTGATTTCGAGGATGGCGTTCTTGAGGTTGCCGTTTACATTCGGATACTGTTGTTCCAGAGTCGGGTCAATGGTTAACTCGGACAATACCATATGTGGCATACCTACACGGTCACGAAGCTGATTGATACTTTTATCTAAGTCTGCTTGTGTCAGTGTGCCTAATTCGGCCTTTGCTTCTGCATAGATAAGTAGTATTTCGCCTAGTCTCATTAATGGCAGGTCGTTGTAAGAACATCCCCATTGGTTTTGCTGAGGGTCTTGCGGTACAAATTTGATTTGCGTATATCCCCCCAGATTCAGGTTTGGTATAAATGGTTTTGCATCACCCGGACGGATATATCCCGGATACATAAATGTCTGGCGGTAACGAGGATCTCTGTCTTCAAATGTCTCCATGAATGTTTTGGTTTTATAGTTGTCTATCGATGAGAATGGTACTGCTTTTCCATCTTTCTTGATCAGATAACTTTCCATTAGAGAACGGCTCAAATCGGTGTTGTAGGAAAATACATTCATGGCTACATCATGCTTAATATTGAGGTCATAACTGAAATCTTTAAATAAAAGTATCTCTTTGCATTTGCTCAGATTATTGCTGATGAACATATTGCCATATGCATCAATGCCTCCATCGGTATAAATCCCGAAATCGGTGGTATTTGCCATAATCTTTTCACAGGCATTTACTGCTTTTTCGAGGAATTGATCGGCAGAACTCTGTAGTTCCAGTTCATCATGATATTTTCTGAATGTACCTTCGTGTAAGGCAATTCGGGCAAGTAGACCATATGCATACCATTTGTTATAGACTGTTCTGTCTTTTATATCTGGCAGTATGTTTTGAACACCGAATTCCAAATCTTCCATTATTTTGTCTACTATGAATGTCCGGGGATCCTGTGTTTTCATCAACAACTCTGTATCGGTATCCTTTAGTACATGCTCATACCAGGGGCCATCGCTATAGCGCTTTACTATTCTCTCATAATACTCCAATCCGCGTAGCATGCGTACGATACCGATATAGTGGTTAATCAGTTCCTGGCTCCCTTGGGCTTTGTCGGCATTATCAAGGAAATAATTTAGTTCACGTATTTGTCCCCAATACCATCCTCCGACTGTTTCTGGTGTGATGTTACCTCGAATAAGGTCTAATATTTCATCTTTCTCGGATGCAACTACATTATCTGTTCCCGGGTCCCAGTATTTAGGAGATTCACTTAGGTAGAGCTTATTGACGAATAATGCCAGATCTGAAGGGGATCTGAAGAAATTTTCTGTAACTAGTGACGTTTCAGGCAATCTGTCCAGAAAAGAATCATTGCAACTACTCAGACTTATCAATGCTAAAGCTATATATAATATTTTCTTTTTCATACTTATTCGATTTTTAGAAATTCAGGTTTAAACCAAATGAGAATACCCGTTGCATAGGATGTACAAGGTTTTCTCCTCCGTTTCCAAGAGCTTCCGGGTCAACATTCTTTGTCAGTTTGGTGAATTCGGCAATATTTTCTCCGCTGAAATAGAATCGTACCTGATCAATTTTTAATTTGCGGGTGAGGCTTTGAGGAAGTGTATATCCAAATGTAATATTCTTAATTCGCATATAAGCTGCATTCTGCAGGTATTTGGTTTGCGGAGTACTAAGATCTCCGGCTCCTTCTGCCGTATACGATTTCAGGCGTGGGAAATATCCGTTCGGGTTTTCCGGTGTCCAGTGGTCAAGGTTATTGACATATACATCCGACCAGGGAGCACGGTAAATTCCGAAGAAGGTGAATACATTGGGATACCAGTCTTGTTTGCCTACTCCTTGCAATAATATGCGTAAATCAAATCCGTTCCAGGCTGCATTAATGTCAGCACCGTAGCAGTATCTGGGTGTTGAGTTACCGATTACGGAAAAGTCTCCGGGATTATCTTTTGTCCAATCGCCTTTGTTAACATAGCCATCCTCGTTTAAGTCTTTGAATTTCAAATCACCGGGTGCTAAAGGACGATCGCCTGGATAGGACGTTACCGCCCATTGATCAGCGTGATTTTTAATATCTTCTTCACTTAAGAAGAATCCTTCTGTGGTTAATCCCCAGATCTCACCAAGGCGTTGTCCGACATAGTAGTCATCTAATTGTTTCTTTTTATTGTCGAATTTTGTGATTTCGGCGCGTGAGTCAGATAAATTGAATTTTACCGAATAGCGGAAAGGCTTCGAAGCCAGACTGAAATTATCCTGCCATCCGATAGAGAACTCCCAGCCTTCTGTTTTCAGGTCGGCAGCGTTCTGACGCGGAGGATCAACTCCGAAGACGCCTGGTAATGTTTTGCCTTTTGTCAACATGTCTTTGGTGTTTCGGCGATAAATATCTCCGGAAATTGTTAAACGGTTTTTAAAGAATGCAAGGTCAAGACCCAGATTCATTGTATTTACTTTCTCCCAGGTAAGGTCATCTGAAATCGGACTGGGAGAACCTACACCTGTAGTTTTTTTACCTTCCAACAAGTAAGTACACTCATAGAATGACATGTTGGAAATATACTCGTAATAACCCACATTTTGATTACCGAGCCATCCGTACGAAGCACGAAATTTGGCTATGTTCATGACCTCTTTGACGGGTTGATAAAATTTCTCATTTGATATCACCCATGCACCGGAGAAAGACGGAAAGAAGCCGAATCGATGCTTCTTGGTAAAACGGGAGGTCCCGTCATAACGTCCGTTGGCCTCAAAAATATATTTATCATCGAACATGTAATTTACCCGGTAGAATCCGCTTCGGGTGGCCCAGGTATGACGTCCGTCGTATAAACTCTTTTCACCGGTGGCTATTTGGATGCTTGGAGCAGAATCGCTGAGCATTCCGTTTCTTTCGCCTATAAAGTATTGGGCAGATTCCACTTGTTGTTCGAAACCAATGGTAGTACCTACTTCGTGCTTGCCAAATTTCTTATTGAAATTGGTATAGATATTGAATAATGAGTATCTTGAGTTATCATGTTCACTTTTTGCAAAGTCTTGCCATCCTAATTCTTTAGGGGTACTGTCAGGGCCATCCTTGTATTCAAATGACTGATCGGATTCCCAATAGTTTTTATGTTTATTCCAGAATTTGACAGCAAAGTCTCCTTTTACCGACCATATGTTTTTGATAAGTTGCAGATCGAAAGAGATTTGAGTTTGTGCCAATAATTCAGTATAATCGCTATTGCCACCTTGCTCGGTTCCGGCAATATATTTGGCTCCGGCTTCTGTCCAGCTCCCATCGGGATTTTTGGGAATTTCCAAGGCATTAGCATTATGAATTCGTTTATAAAGCCAGCCGTTATCCAGAGATGCGGGTGCTGTATACGTATAATACGTCATGGAAGTATTATTTGAGATATTCAACCAATCGGTAACCTGATAGCTGACATTACTTCTCAGATTATATCGGTTGTACATATCCGTATTATACTTGACCATACCTTTTTCACTGAAATATTCGCCGCCCAGATAGTATGAAGTCTTTTTCGTTGCTCCGGACATACTGATACTATGTGAATGTGCAGTACCTGTGTTGTTATAGATTTCATGGAACCAGTCTGTTGCCCCCAGATAAGTGTAGCGGTTCGGGTCTCTCGGATTGATCATAGCAGCCGGAAGTGACGGATCGAGTGAGCGTTGTTTAGCATATTCCAGTTCCTCTTCTGAGTAAAGGTCATACCAGGGGGCTCCCATGATTTTTTTATATGAGGCCTGTATATAAGGGTCTTTTACTATCTCAGGTATGCGCCCCAGAGTCCGGATGCTCATTGTATTGTTGAATGTAAAATTGATCTTTTCACTTTTTCCTTTCTTAGTTGTTACCAGAATCACTCCAAATGCAGCACGAGCTCCGTAGATGGCTGCTGAAGAGGCATCTTTCAAGATAGATATATTTTCTATGTCGTTGCTGTTCATACGTGAAAATTCGGCTTCTTCCATCGGAACTCCATCCACGAGAATTAGAGGTGCCCCCCCTCCGTTAATGGAAGTTGCACCACGAATATTGAAACCTGGTGTTTGACTGATCTGACCACCGTTGGTACTGATGTTCAGGTTAGGTACAAGTCCTTGAAGCATAGTTCCTACATTGTTGGCTGTACGGTTTTTCAATGTTTCGCCGGCAAGAGCTTCTACTGCGCCACTCAGGTTTATCTTTTTTTGTGTACCGTAACCCACTACTACCACTTCATCCAGTTGTTCGGAGTCATCATACAGCGTAATATCAAATTTATTTTTATTTCCGATTGTGATTTCCTGGCCCTGCATGCCGATATAGGTGATTGAGAGTATGGTTTTGTCGGTATAGTCGCCCTGGAGACGAAAATAACCATTGACATCGGTTACTGTCCCTTGTGAAGCTCCTTTTACGAGGATACTGGCACCTATCAATGGCTCCCCATTGTTATCTCTGACATAACCGGTCAGTACCCGTTTGGTTTCCTGTTCTGTTTTTTGTGTTTCCTGGGAAAGTACAATATGGTTTCCACGCATTTTATACCGGATATTTTCCCCTTTGAACATATTGTCCAATACAGTAAATACAGGTTCGGATTTGGCATTTATAGAATACTTTTTCTTCGTATCGACTTTAGAATTAATGACAATGAATAGATAGTCAGTTTGTGACTCTATATCATTTAGAATGATCTGTAAAGGTTCGTTGGAATAACGTATGCTTACACGTGCATTTTGAGAATGCGTATTGATTGCGTAAACATTTAATATTCCCACAATGAGCAGGAAGAGTGTGATTTTCATAAATCTAAATAATATTGTTGAATTAGAAGCGTAATTATCCTCTAACATCAATTTCTTTTTCATATATTTGCTATGTTTTAAGATTAATACAAAATACTGTGTTAATTTTTCCAAGGGGATATCGATATGTTTGGCGACGGCTCGATATTCCCTTTCCTTTTAATAATTACTATGCCTTTCTCATACGCTGATTTTCTTTTTTAGTTAATATAAATGATATGTTTCTCAAAATCTCTTTGATAAGTGAACGGTATATCCACTTGCAATACTTTTAATGCATATTCCAGTCCGTCAATTCTACGGAATTTACCCAGACATAAGTTGTTCTTGATAGCACTATTATTAATCACAATCTCAATTCCATATACCTTCTCGAACTCTTTCATCAGAGCTTCAAAAGTGATATTGTTGAAATTAATAATTCCACTGGTCCAGCTATAATAACTATCATCTTCTATTTTGCTTCTTATAAGTTTGCCGTCCGACAATGTGGCTCTTTCGTTTGGTTTCAGTATTATTTGCTGGTTGTTTGCACTTACTTTTACAGTTCCTTCCAATAGAGAAGTTATGAATTTATTTCTGTTCTTATAAGCTTCCACATTAAACTTTGTACCTAAGACTTCTACTGTTCCTTTAAATGTACGGACAATAAATGGTGCATCATTTTTTTTATGAGTTATCTGAAAGAATGCTTCTCCATCTATTTCTACCGTACGATAATCATCGGTAAATTTGGTAGGATACTTTAGTGTGGTACCTGAATTGAGGTACACATTACTGCCATCTGCTAATGTCATACTCATATATTGTCCCAGTGGTACGGTGATTTGTTGTATAGGTAGCGTTTCGTCTTTCAGGTTTGCTATAAACCACGATAACAGTATGGCTCCGATAAAAACGGCTGCATAACGATAAAACTGGGTGATTTTTATTTTCTTGTATCTTGTTTTCTGATTTATGAAGGATTCCTTTTTTCCGACTAAAACGATAGCTGTATAAAGTTTTCTCTCCCTAAGTAATTCTTTCATATTCTCCGGGGAAGCATCTGCCCAATTCCGTATCTGAATTCTTTCCGCTTCGGAAGCAGTGCCGTTAAAAAAACGATATAGTGATTCTTTATCCATAAATTTTATCCTTTACGTCTATATAACTAATAAGGGTAAAGATACCCTAACAAAAAATTGAATTAATTTAGAAAAAGATAGAAAAAAGCAGGTAAATAGTCTTTTAGAGCAATACGCATTACTTTTAATGCTTTGGTGATGTGAAATTCGACGGCTTTAATTGATACTCCCAGACGTTCTGAGATCTCACGGTTTGTCAGGTATTCCATCCGGCTTAACAGAAAAACTTCTTTTGTCTTTGTCGGCAAAGACTCGATCGCTTTATTCACAAGTTGCTGTACTTCTTCAGAGAAAATTTCTTGTGGATTACAGGCCTCCAGCGAGCTAATCTGGAAATCCAGTTCCCATTCTTGTTGACTTCTTAGATGATCAACAATTTCTTGCTCCTTGCGAAGTCGGTTCAGGTAAGTTAAGCATTCATTTTTAAGAGAAACAAGAATATAAGCGGGTATATTAGCTCCTTCTGGAAGTTTGTGCCGGTTCTCCCAATATGAGACAAAAGAATCAGTTACAAAATCTTCTGCGATACTTTCCTCTTTCACATAAGAAATTGCTAATCTTAAAAAGCGTTCTTTGTAAGTTTGATAAAGTTCGCCAAAGGTTAATAGATTCTGATTGTTTTCCATAGTGTGTGTATATTAGATATAATTAATGATCGGATATGGAAAAAACGAATGTAACTTATCTCTTATGCGGTGCCGCATATTCTTTTGCCGTTACACTACTGATAGGGATCTCCCATATTTTTACATTTCTTACAGCCGGGTCTGAATAAACAAATTCTCGGCTGCTATAATGTTTCATGATGATATTCAGTGCTTCGCGTTTGCTGTCCATATCTTCAATGAAGCCTACTTTTCCACGGCAGATCACACTTTTGGCTTTCATCCGGTAACTGCAGGCTACTTTGGGATGCTGAAATACCAGCTCATGGTCTGTGCTGAAAGTGATGCATACGTTATTGTTACGTTCCAGCATATCAATGCTGCTTCCTGTTGGTCCGGAATGCAGATAAATCACCCCTTCCTGATAACCAAAGTTCATGGGTATTACATATGGATTTCCCTCCTGATCGGTGATACCGACAAAGCAGATATCACAGCGGGAGATAATTTCTTCTACCCGCTGTTGGTCTTCTATGATGACTGTTTTCATACGTATAAAGTTATAATGTGATAGGGCTATAAGGTGGTAAAGTTATCACTTTACCGCCTCCTTTATTACATTAATGCAAAGTCAAGTTGTTTTTTCTCCAGATTGGCACGGGCTACTTTAATGGTGATTGCATCACCCAAGCTGAATGTCTTATTCTTACGTCGTCCGCGCAGACAGTAGTTCTTTTCGTCGAACTCATAGTAGTCATCGTCCAAATCACGCATAGGTATCATACCTTCACACTTATTTTCGTTAAGCTCCACATAAAGTCCCCATTCTGTGACACCGGAAATTACTCCATCATATGTTTGTCCCAACCGTTCGCTCATAAATTCTACTTGCTTGTACTTGACAGAAGCACGTTCGGCATTTGCTGCAATCTGCTCCATGTTAGAACTATGATCGCAGAGATCTTCATATTTGCTTTCCGAAACACTTCTTCCTCCGTCCAGATATTTGGTCACGAGGCGATGTACCATCATATCCGGGAAACGACGAATGGGGGATGTGAAGTGCGTATAGTAATCGAACGCCAATCCATAATGTCCGATGTTGTGTGTTGAATAACGCGCTTTTTGCATGGCACGGATAGAAACTGTTTCAATCAGATTTTCTTCTTTCTTTCCCTGAATATCGTCCAACAGGTGGTTGATGGACTTTGATATGTCTGTCTTTGTGCCACTGGTACGCAACTTATATCCGAAACGGGCAATGAATTGTGAAAGATTATCCAGCTTCTCCGGATCGGGTAGATCATGGATACGATAAGGCAATACTTTGGCTTTCTTTCCTTTGGGTACGCGTCCTATCTTCTCGGCTACGGTTCTGTTGGCAAGTAGCATAAACTCTTCTACGAGTTTGTTGGCATCTTTGGATTCTTTGAAATAAACACTGACCGGTTTTCCTTTCTCGTCTATCTCGAATTTCACTTCGTAACGGTCAAAGTTAATAGCTCCGGCAGCAAAACGTCTTTCGCGTAACGCTTTGGCAATTGTATCCATCATCAAAACCTCCTCTTTGAAATCTCCCTCCCGGGTTTCGATAATTTGCTGTGCTTCTTCGTAAGTGAAGCGGCGGTCGGAATAGATGATTGTATGTACGATACGTGAGTTCTTTACCTCTCCTTTCTCGGTGATGTCAAAAATAACAGAGAAAGCGAGCTTTTCTTCGTGAGGGCGTAGTGAACAAAGGAAATTACACAGACGCTCGGGCAGCATCGGGATAGTACGATCTACCAGATAGACAGAGGTAGCACGTTTCTCGGCTTCTTTATCAATGATACTTCCTTCTTTTACATAGTGCGTTACGTCTGCTATATGTACTCCTACTTCCCATAAATTGTCTTTTAGTTTACGGATAGAGAGTGCATCGTCAAAGTCTTTGGCATCCTTTGGGTCGATGGTGAAAGTAGTGACCTTACGGAAATCTTCCCGTTTGGCTATCTCTTCTTCAGAGATTTCAGCCGGAATCTTATCAGCAGCCTTTTCTACTGCCTGAGGATAGACATAGGGTAAACCAAATTCTGCCAGAATAGCGTGCATCTCAGTGGTATTGTCTCCGGCTTTACCCAGAATATCAAGTACCTGTCCGATTGGATTTTTAGCTTTGTCCGGCCATTCGATTACTTTCACAACAGCCTTGTCTCCGGTTTTTCCACCTTTCAGTTTATCTCTTGGGATGAAGATATCATTTGCCAGCGTCCGGTTTTCTGTTACCAGGAAAGCATAAGATTTTTCTACTTGTAGCGTACCCACAAATGTGTCGTTGGCACGTTCCAGTATTTCAATAACTTCCCCTTCAGCGTCATGGTTCTTGCGTTTGGCAAAGAATGCTATTTTTACTTTGTCATTGTTCATTGCATGGGCAGAGTTACGTTCGGCCACGAATATCGGGTCGCCTCCACCTTCGGGGATGAATGAGTTCTTTCCGTTGCTTTTACGCTGGAAGGTTCCTGTCATCTCGATGCCGTGGTTGTTGAGTTTGTATTTATTCTTATCAACTTCCGTTATGTAGTCGTCAGTCAGCATATCCGCGAGAATATCCATGCACAGCATTTTCAGGGGATGTGTGGTGAGGTGTAGTTCCGCGAAAAGATATTTAAGGCTGATAACTTCTTCCTGTCTGGTGTGGAAGAAATCCATTAATGTGGTTGCCAGTTCTTTTTTCTTCATTCGTTTACCGGCTTTTTTTTCTTTCTTTTTCGCCATGATGTTTTTATTATTATAAGTTACGAGCTAATAAGTTACGGATTTTGAAGCGAATGCAGGTGAGGCCTGTTACTCATGAGACGTAACTTATTTCTATTGTTATTAACTACAAAGTAAATGATTAAATATCAATAATTCAAGAATTTCATGTACATTTGCCCAATAGTTGATTTATATTATAACAAAATGGAATCCAAAACTCCTTCCCGGGAAAAAGAAATTTATAAAGTGACTGTTGTGGGAAGTGTGGTAAACTTCTTACTTCTTGTCTTTAAGTTCTTCGCCGGAATAGCAGGACATAGTGCTGCTATGCTGGCTGATGCGGTTCATTCTTTATCCGATTTTGTTACTGATATTATTGTGATTATCTTTGTGCGTATCTCTAACAAGCCAGAAGATAAAGATCATGACTACGGACATGGAAAATATGAAACGCTGGCTACAGCTATTATCGGGATATTACTTTTGTGTGTCGGCTTTGGTATCCTTTGGAACGGTGCTTCCTCTATCTATGATTTTTTTCATGGAGAACAGCTTGGGGAGCCGGGAATGCTGGCATTGATAGCGGCGTTGGTTTCGATTGTACTAAAGGAAATATTGTATCAATATACCGTTATAAAAGGACGAAAACTGAATTCACAGGCGGTGATAGCTAATGCATGGCATCATCGGAGTGATGCCCTTTCTTCTATCGGAACGGCTGTTGGTATTGGCGGGGCCATTTTACTTGGTGACAAATGGAGAGTACTTGACCCGATAGCTGCTGTAGTAGTCAGTATTTTTATAATGAAAGTAGCTATTCAGTTGTTGATACCTTGTGTAGATGAGCTTTTGGAAAAGTCATTGCCTGATGAGGTAGAACGTGAAATAGAGCAGGCTGCGCTTTCATTTCCCGGAGTAAGTCAGCCACATCATTTAAGAACCCGTAGAATAGGGAATCAGTACGCCATTGAGTTGCATGTACGTATGGATGGAAAAATCTCATTGGAAGAAGCTCATCGTACTGCTACGGGAATTGAGCGAAAATTGAAGGAAATGTTTGGAGAAGGAACGCATGTGGGTATACATGTAGAACCGATTAAATAATGTGCTAATGTGTTAATATGTTAATATGCCAATGTGCCAATTAAAAGAATGTACTAATATACCAATTGGTTTTCGGCATGTTTTTATAGCGCAGCACATTGGCATATTAACACATTAGCACATTATTTATTGGTACATTGAATAATTATTAATTATGGCAAGTATTTTAGTTACAGGAGCGAGTGGGTTTATTGGCAGTTTCATCGTCGAGGAGGCTTTGAAACGCAAATTTGCTGTGTGGGCAGGAATTCGTTCTACCAGTAGCAGGAAGTATTTATCTGACCGGAAAATTCATTTTCTGGAACTTGATTTTGCCCATCCCAATGAGTTGAAAGCGCAGTTATCCGGTCATAAAGGTACATATAATAAGTTTGACTATATTGTTCATTGTGCCGGATTGACTAAATGTGTAGATAAAAAGGAGTTCGACCGTGTCAATTATTTGCAAACCAAATATTTTGTTGATACATTGATACAACTTAATATGGTGCCCAAACAGTTTATTTATATCAGTACGCTGAGTGTTTTTGGTCCGATACACGAAGAGGATTACAATCCGATACACGAAAATGATCTGCCGGCTCCGAACACTGCTTATGGACTGAGTAAACTTAAAGCGGAGTTGTATATACAAAGTATTCCTGGGTTTCCTTATGTGTTTTATCGTCCTACAGGGGTATATGGCCCTCGTGAGATGGACTATTTTCTTATGGCTAAGTCGATACTCAATCATATGGACTTTTCTGTTGGTTTCAAACGTCAGGATCTTACATTTGTATATGTAAAAGATATTGTTCAGGCTGTTTTCCTTGGAATTGAGAAGCAGGTATCCCGGAGAGCCTATTTTCTGGCTGATGGGAAGGTCTATAAAAGTCGTACTTTTTCGGATCTGATACAAAAAGAATTGGGAAATCCATTCGTTATTCGATTGAAATGCCCGTTAATTCTCCTTAAAGTCGTATCTTTGCTCGCTGAATTCATAGCTACCCGCTCAGGAAAGAGTAGTACGCTGAATTCAGATAAATATAAGATAATGAAACAAAGAAACTGGCAATGTGATATTACTCCGGCCATGAAAGAACTGGGATATGTTCCTGAATATGACTTGGAAAAAGGAGTGAAAGAGGCCATTGCCTGGTATAAGAATGAAGGATGGCTCTAGATTTATTTAAACGTGTAGAGACCCGCAAGGGACTGTTCGCTGTTGAGAAGGTAACACTGATATACAACTTGTTGACTTCTATATTGATTCTGTTCCTTTTTCAGCGGATGGATCATCCCTGGCACATGTTGCTGGACAGGGCTATGATTGCCGGAATGACATTCTTATTAATGTATCTCTACAGGTTGGCACCTTGTAAGTTTTCTGCTTTTGTGCGGATTGCCATTCAAATGAGTCTGCTTTCTTATTGGTATCCGGATACGTATGAGTTCAACCGTTTTTTCCCCAACCTGGATCATATCTTTGCTTCTGCCGAACAGTGGATGTTTGGTTGCCAGCCTGCATTGCATTTTTGCTATTTGCTGCCGCATCAATGGATAAGTGAGGCTTTTAATATGGGCTATTTTGCCTATTATCCGATGATTCTGGTGGTGACTTTGTACTATTTCATCTATAGATTTGAGTTGTTTGAGAAACTCTCCTTTGTACTGGTTACTTCCTTTTTTATTTATTATCTGATCTATATATTTATCCCGGTTGCCGGTCCGCAATATTATTTCCCGGCCATCGGATTAGAGAATGCAGAACATGGTACATTCTATGCTGTCGGTGATTATTTCAATCATCATCAGGAATTGCTGCCCGGTCCGGGATATGAACATGGCTTTTTTTATAATCTTGTGGAGGGCTCACAGCAAGTTGGAGAACGTCCTACGGCAGCCTTTCCCAGTTCGCATGTAGGTATTTCTACGATTCTTATGATTATGGCATGGCGTGGGAGCAAATGGCTGTTTGCTGTTTTGATGCCATTCTATATCTTACTCTGTTGTGCCACTGTTTACATTCAAGCTCATTATCTTATTGATGCCATTGTAGGATTTTTCTCTGCATTTGTGATGTATGTATTTGTAACGAAGATGTTTAAGAAGTGGTTTGCGGTACCAATGTTTAAATGAGTTCGTATTATTGGCCCGAAAAGAATTAAACTCACCACAGAGTTGCACGGAGTTTCACAGAGTTTTAAATCTTTGATGAAACGCAGGACGCAGATTAAAAGACTGTAGCTCTTTATCATACATTTGTTTTCTTTTGCGAAAATCTGCGTTCATCTGCGTTTCAATGAACCATCGCCTGGCGTACCTCCCCGTGCGGGAAGCACTTTTAGCGGGAGGGCTTATTTATTATAGTAGATAGTATTCCTAAATAGAGTAAACAGGGACATAATAAAGCCAATCCGGCAGTTACTCCCCAATAATCGGATGTTATTCCGATAAGAGGAGTAATTAAGGCGCCACCCGATACTCCTATTATCATTAATGCCGAAACTTCGTTACTCTGGTCCGGTTTATGTTGCAAAGCGTAGGAGAACAGAATCGAAAAAATGCAGGAGCAACCTAAGCCTACGATGCAGATTAATGCAAACATTTCCCAAGGTACACGAACCAATAATAAAGAGATAAATGCTATAATGGCAATCAATATACAGCTTTGCAAATAAATATGAGGTTTTATACGCGCTAATAATAAAGTACCTAAAAATGTACCCGCCATACGAGATATGAAATACAGGCTATTTCCCAAGCCGCTTACACTTAACGGCATATTGGCTTGTGTCGTTAAGAAATTGGGAATGGTTGTATTTAAACCGACGTCGATTCCGACAATGAATAATATTCCTAAGAAAATCAGAAAGATCTTCCTATCTTTAAGTAGCAACAGAGTAGACAATAAATTAGAACGTGTATCCTCTTCTTGCTGGTTATCGGGGATGCTGCGATACATCCAAATAGTGGAAAACAATGAAATTACCGCATATAGACCAAATGTTATTTTCCAGTCTCCCCATAATATGGCAGTACCTCCTGCGACAATAGGTCCTAAAAATGAAGATATTGCTTTGACGAATTGGCCGAGAGTTAACGTACTGGCTATTTTATCAGTAGAAACAACATTGGCAATCATCGGGTTTAATGATACTTGCAGTATAGTATTGCTGATACCTAATATTGTAAAAGCGAGTAACATACTTGCGAAAGTATAGGAAATAAAGGGGACTATCATTGCTACTGTTGTAGTAGCTAAAGCCATTATGACAGTCAGTTTTTTCCCTATTTTTCCCATTAGAATGCCGGTAGGAATGGAAAAGATTGCAAACCAGGCAAATACCATCATTGGGAGCAGGTTTGCGTATGTGTCGGAGAGTTCAAAATCTTTTTTCACATAGTTTGTTGCAATACCTACGATATCTACGAATCCCATTACGAAGAAACCGAATAGAATCGGATAGAATGTTTTGGCTTTAAATTGTGTATTCATGGTGCGATTATTGGTTGTCTAATTGATTAAGGGCATAAGTATAGGCACCTAATGAAATGGAACGGCTGGTGCCTTGATGGGTAACGGCTATTCCTGTCCGTTTATATAAATCGTAAGATATAAAGCGAGTGGTATCGGGAACCTTTATCTGTTTGGGCTGATAACCGGCAAATGATGCAAATTCTGTCTCATCTTCCAGATTGAATACTTTCATTTGTAAGCGGTTGAAGATACTTCCGTCCATCATACGTATAGTACCGTTTAGCTCTTTTATCATTGCAGGTAGTATGTATTTAGAAGCTCCTGCTAATCCGCCGCCTATAACTACTAATCCGTCTACTAATGTTAAGGCGCAAGATAATGCTTCTGCAGCCACTTCACCCAGTTCGGCAAAGGAGGCCCTGGCTGCCTCCTGTTCTCCTTGAAGGTTACCTTCCGCAATCTCATAGATATCTTTAGGGGTTAAATCTTCTTTGCAACCGGAACGTTCTGCGTACATACGTTTTATAGCCCGGATGCTGACACTTTCTTCTACAATAAATTGCGGATGATTTTTGTTACGTAGACACCATAAATCACCACCGGCAGCATTGTCTCCCAACAAGAGTTGACCATTTGTTACT
The DNA here is from genome assembly GCF_949740115.1 of Bacteroides sp. 41_26. Lineage (NCBI taxonomy): Bacteria > Pseudomonadati > Bacteroidota > Bacteroidia > Bacteroidales > Bacteroidaceae > Bacteroides > Bacteroides sp. 41_26. The sequence goes on along the minus strand of NZ_CATJGZ010000051.1, from coordinate 36,757 downwards.
ACTCCGGCTCCAAAACCTGTACCTAACGTTATACCAATGATATTTTGGTAACGTTTGGTACTACCGGCTTTTTTTAACCGGTTGTTTATTTCCGGCAAAATGCCGGTCATTGCTTCTCCGTATGCGAACAGATTACCATCGTTGTTAATAAAAACAGGTAATCCGAATTGATCTTGTAAATAGGGGCCTAAAGCAACTCCGCCTCGAAAAGCCGGAAAGTTGGGTAAGTCACCAATAATTCCCGCCTCATAATCGGCCGGCCCCGGAAATGCAAAACTTATTGCTACCGGAGTTTCCGGTAATAATTTTAGTATATGGTGGAACCCGGTCACTATATTTTTCAGACAATGGTCGATATGAGTTGGAACAGAAGGTAAAACAAAAGGTTCTACAATCTCTTTTCCTCCGGCTATTGCCGAAAATACAAAATTGGTTCCACCCGCATCCAAAGTCATTACGATGCGTTGTTCTTCTTTATAATTCATAATTTATTATTGTTTAAATCGAACATAAGCTTTGATTGTACCACATCGCTTCTCTTTTGATGCTGCACCTGGAGATATGGTATATTGGTTGATTGAAGCCGGGATAATAAATGTCTCTGCATAATGAACAGTAAACGGTTCGAATGCTCCGTCGGGGCTTTCCACTATTAATTCGTCTCCTTCAATTACATTTAAAACATTAACGCTATTCCCGGTATGGTGCAAAACCTTACCGGTGAACCAGTGGCGGCGTGTCTCTATAAATTCATTTTCGTGTAATCCGGTACGTTCTTCATACCAACCTTCTCCTTCTGCAATTTTTTCCACGTGATTAACCAAATACCGGCGTGTATAATCAGTTTGTCGTTCCCATTGAATCACATTAGCACCATGTCGGATGTTTATGGGACGAGGACGGCCGTCTAACCCCAGACGCCCCCAATCCCAAAGCTTAAATGTAAAGATACTTGGCGTTGCACTAATCTCGAGCACCATTGCACCCGCTCCGGAACAATGGATTGTTCCGGCCGGAATCAGGAAATGATCATGTTTTTTTGCCGGCCATTGGTTTACATACTTTTCTGTATCGAACTTCTTCCCTGTCTTTTGCGATTCGTGCAGGGCTGCAATCATTTCTTCGGGATCTATGCCTGTCTTTATTCCTAAAAAGACAGTTGCACCCTTTTGTGCATCTAGCAGATAATAGCTTTCATCCTGTGTATAGGCCATGCCGAATGTATCCCGGATATATTGGGTTGTAGGATGTACCTGCAGGCTGAGATTGCCTCCTCCCATCGTATCCAGAAAATCAAAACGAATCGGAAAGTTTTCTCCGAAACGGGCTTCTACCGGTTCTCCCAAAACTTCACGAGGTTGATAGAAAATGAGATTATTGGATGGCATTTCAAAGAGTGTTCCGGAAATATTTAAATATAAGCTGTTTTCTTCGGGAACACAGTCAAAACACCAACCGAAATTGGCTTGTGTCTTGTCTAAATCGCAGACTTCTTTCATCCATTGGCCACCCCATGGAGCCGGGTCGAAAAACGGGACTACACGAAAAGGAGAAGAAGCTGTTTTTTTAAGACCGGCTTTCCAGGTCTCTCCTTCGATCATTTTAGGGAGATCACTGATATGGGTATCCAGCCAATAATCAACTTTATTTAATAGCCTCTTTTTAAGGTTATCACATACTATCCAATCTATAAAATAACCTCGTTTGTAGTGAAGGGAGGGGGCAACCTCTTTGTCTCTAACTCCTAATCCGTTCACTTCTTTTCTCCGGAAGCGTTGCTGTATTTCCCAACGTGCCATATCAACGTACATAAGTAGGTCCGGATGAGGATAAACTTCTGCTGCTCCATGTCCGCATAAAACAATGAGTCCGTTCGTCTGTGTTATTTGTTCACGGCAGGCTGCCACCTTTTCCGTATCCAGGAAGTTTTTGTAAGAAAAGTGTGAAGTATACCCGAATAAGCTGTCTTCCGTCATATAGGGTGCTGTCATACGCTCAATATCTTCCGGTGACTTAAACAAGCTTTCCGTATCAATCAATAGTGTCGGAGATAGTTCTTTAAAATAAGAAAGAAGTTCTTGTTTATTTACTCCCTGATAACACTCTACTACAAAAACCTTTCGGAAATCACCAGTTACTCCTGTTTTCTTTAATTTATTCAGGATTTCACTCCATCCTATCCATATCTTTCCTTCTATACGAGTTGAAGGGGTCTTGTCATAATTACTTTTTCTCATTTTGCCGAATTGTTTTTCTGCAAATATACTTTACTTATTGCTTTTTTTGAGGTATATTTGTTCTGATCTTCTTATACAATCTTATGATTTTGTACTATGGTAAGAATAAAGGAAGGGTTTAAGGGAGAGCGATTTGTATCCCTGCCCGAAAATTTGTTAAGAGAATATAGTAAAGATCCTCTGATAGAGAATCTCTATGTACGTAAAATCGGTTTTTTCCCGAAGGTGAAATATCATTATGTGCAAAAAGAATCGGGTACAGATTATGCAATGCTGATATATTGTGTCGACGGAAAAGGTAAGTATCATATTAATGGAAAGACGTATCAGATACGGCAGAAGCAGTATATATTTATCCCTCCCCATGTCCCTTATTCGTTTGAGGCTGATATAGATGAGCCGTGGACTATCTATTGGCTTCATTTTAGCGGTAAATTAGTGCATTCGATTTTTACTGTTCATATATCTCCGGGGATTATTCTTTCGGATGAACACTCGCGTCAGCAAGTTCGTATTGAACTGTTTGAAGAAATCTATAATAGCTTTTCCATGGGATATATCAAAGAATATTTTGCTTATTCAGCGATGTACCTGTACTCTTTCTTATCTACGTTCATTTTTCAAGAGCAATTTCGGGATATCGGTGTTCCCAGACATAAGCCGCTTTCATTTTCTATGCGGGTGATTTACTATCTGCAGGAAAACATAGATCGTAATTTGACATTACAGGACTTGGCCGGATATTTTAAATATTCGGAGTCTCATTTTTCGGCACTGTTTTTGAAAGAGACCGGTACTTCTCCTATCAATTATTTTATTCGACTGAAAATTCAGAAGGCTTGTCAATATATTGAGCTTACCGATATGAAATTGAATGAGATAGCTTTACGGCTTGGATTTGAGGAACAGGCTTATTTCTCCCGGGTCTTTACCAAAGTTATGGGAGTGTCGCCTACTACTTACCGAAAAAAAGAGATCAGTGAATAAACAAAGTACCCCGCGAAAGTTGGACAAAGAACTTTCGCGGGGCATTTTATTACTTTTTACACACTCTCGACAGGCAGATTTTTTCTGACCCTTTGAACAGAATGTTATGTCATTATTTTACAGGTGCGGAATTGCTTAGCCAGAGTTCTAAGATTCCTCCTTTTGCGTATTCTTTGTGCGGAAGCAGGTATTCTGGCAGTTCTTTACCATTGAGGGCTATTCTCTCAATGTAGCAATTCTCTTTGCTGTTGTTATGGCATTTAATGATAAACTTATCTCCATTGGGGTAATACTTTTTATCCAACCGGATGGTGATTTCATCAAATACGGGAGACGTAATATCATAAACGGGTTGGATGGAACAAGTTCCGTCTACACTGAACATTCCTATTGACATGAGGGCGCTTACTCCTCCCATTTGTCCCTGATCTTCGTCGTGTCCACCGTAACCTTTATCAGGGGTAGTTGCTCCGTATGCTTGTTCGTTGACACGCCTTACCCAGTATTGTGCCAGGTCCGGTCGGCCTGTTCTGTTGAATACATGGGCATTCGAACACCCTGGTTGATTGGCGTAACTCACATATCCATCGCGATACCCATATACGAAATCATCTTCTTTAGATTGCTCGAAAGCCTCATTCAGTTTGGTACACAGAGCATCTTTTCCTCCCATTAATTCTGCCAGTCTGCTTAATCCGTGAGATATTCCCCAAGTAGCCTGCCAGGCATTGGCTTCTATCCATCCCTCTCCGCTTAAAGGATCTTGATGTAACCATTCTCCTTTATTATTTTTGGGCATCAACAGGTTGACTTTATCGCAGAAAAGGTTTTCCCAGCCTTGGGACCGTTTCAGGTAGAATGCCGCATCCTTCTTTTTCCGAAGTTTTCCAGCCATTTGAGATAGTGCCCAATCCTGAAAGGCAGCCTCTATCGTCCATCCGGCATTATCCGGAAAATAACCGTTCTGTTCATAGATGTCAATTTGCTCTTTAGAGCCTAACATTCCTCCGCCTTTATGATTGTTTACCATTGCTTTATAAGCAGCTGTCGGAGTTGTTTTGGTTAGCATGTCTTTTTGATAAGCAGCGGTCAGTAAGTTGGTAGCCGGGCAAGATGACATGATGTACGAATATCCACCAAGGTTGGGTCCCCGGGGCAACAGTCCGCCATTTTCGGCATATTGCACCAGACAGGCGGAAAAGTCATCTAAAACTTCTGGCCATGCCAATCCCCAGAGTACATTCAAATTCCATTGTGAGAGCCAAAATGCATCTGAATTATACATATGGAATTTTACTTTTCCATTTGCGTCTTTCGGTAAGGTCCTTTTTTTGAACACGGCATTTACTGTATGTTTGCCTTGTCGTTCTCCCTGTGTATAATCCGGATAGTCACCGGAGTAATCGTCTATTTTATGACGTCCCAGCAGCACATGCCAAAGATCCGTATAAAATTTGATTTGTTGGTCTCTTGTACCACCTTTCACTGCTATTTTTCCCAGATAATCATTCCATTCTTTTTGTGATTGCTGATGCACTGCATCAAAGTCCCAATGATTACAATCCATTTCCATATTGAGCCGTGCATTGGCTATACTGGTATAGGAAATAGCCACCTTTACACAGATTTGTTCACCTGTTTTAGCTGTAAAGCGTGCTTTGATACCCGAAGAAGGTGCATCCCAATACGTCATGCCGGTGGCATTGCGCCGTGTCGGTTTTTCATGACTTGTCAGAGATTCTATGTTCCGGTATTCTGTTTGGTTATCCCAACCATCTATGGCTTTCATTGGTTTGCTAAATTGCATAACGTAATACACTTTTACATTGTCGGGACCTCCCCATAGTCTTCCCATGGTGTTGACGGAGCCTTCTATTTCCTGATCGCTGACCTTTTGGATATTTGCTTCGGTCATGGTTATTGTACCTACATATCCTCCCAGATTGAGCAGTATATCTGCAAGAGGAGCATCGTTGCAATAGGTAAAGCGATAAAAACTTACCCTGTCTGTGGCGGTTTGCTCTACCCATAGGTTATATCTGTCTAAAAATAGTTTGTGATAACCCGGGCGTACTGTTTCTCCTTCATGCGAGAAGGATGATTTCCATCCCTCTTCTCCCTGCTTGGTGGGCACTTCACCTGTGGTAGGCATCAGTACAATGCCGCCATTCATCCAATCGTGCAGTTGCGGGAACCCTAATATTTCTTTAGAATTATAATTGTATCCGCCGCCGTACTGGTTTTTGTTTCGTGTCATAGGAGCTGCGCTAATCATGCCAAAGGGCAGGCTTCCTGTAACAAAGAAGAAATATCTTCCTCGTGCAGTCTCGATATAAGGGTCTACCTTTTCTACAAAATCATGATATCCCTCGATGGATGGGTAGACTTCCACTTCGGAGAGACCTACATTGGTGCCCATTGCGTCCGTGCTTTCGATACGAATAAAAGAGCTGAGTTTCGTAGGGAAATCAATCACCTTTGGAGCACCGTCGTTGGGAATTGAATTTACGTAGATTTTAGAATGATCGCTGAAGTGGATAGTAACTCCTGCCATCTGACTCTGGGGATTGGGGCGGTCGTACAAGATAATTCTTTCTATCGGCTGTGCCTCGTCCCATTTTAATTCTATCCATGGGTAATCAATATATCCCCAAAACGTCTCTTTGCTCTGAGAACGCCATTCTCCCTGATCGTATAGGCGGATTGCTCCGTCGATAATCTTTTCCGGTTCGAATCCGGGCATGAAAGAAGAGGCTTTTACCTGTGCGCGAGTTGCAATATTATAAGGGGTAGCATATGCGCTGACAAGTGGGAGTAACCATACAAAAACAAGTAGAGTTATCCGGCAGGATTTGTAATGGATAAATAGTGGCTTTTCTTTTTTTTTCATTTTTAGATTCTGTTAGTTATTAATAGGCAAAGCTGTTTTCAGCAACTGCTTGCAAAAATAGTGTGTATTCAGTCTATTTCAAAGTCTATTTGTTCTGAATCTCTTATACTATCTTATGATTTCCGGTTGTTTTGAGGGTATCTTTACAATGTGGACGGGAGTGATAGGATGGGTATTAGACCATTATAATACAACTCCCCCGACATTTATAAAGAAATACCGGGGGAGCCTCACCTTATGTTAGAGAGAATATAAAAAGGAGTTTTACTTTCTTACCGTTCGTGCTTTTTGGGCAGATTGGGGTTCGGGTAATGGATTATCATCCGGACCGGGAGTAGTAGTCAGCGTTGTAAAGCTACTGTAACCGCTACTGTATGAGATACCATTCTTGTTTTTTGCATAAGCTCTTACATAATAATAGGTTGCTGCTTTTAATCCGGAAATCTTAGTAGAGAAGTTAGTAGCCACCTGTGCTTTTGCATAGTTCTTTTTCGCTTCATCTATTACCGGTTCCGAACTGTTTTCACTCCAGCAGAAACCTACTTCAGTGACACTGGCTCCTCCGTCATTTGAAATGTTAGCTGACATATCAGCTGTATTTGCGGTGATATTCTCTGCCGAAGGATATCCTACGGCAGGGGTATAGGTCGCAATTGTAACGAAACGGACGGGAATACTGTAAGTGATCCCTTTTTCATTCTCTGCATATGCGCAAATATAATAAGGAGTAGCCATAGTAAGATTTACTATTTGAGCCTCAAAACGCCCGCCAGCATCAGAACCGGTACCCAATTCTTTCTTATCAAGACAGTTTTCCAGAGTTGGAGTAGCATTACTGGAATCCGACCATACAAAACCTTTTTTAAGGATACTCAATCCTCCGGTATTGGTGATGGTAGCCTCCACAGTAACATTATCATCATTAATAATACTCATTGTCAGGTCTTCCACTTCCGGTGCACTGTTTAGTTGAGTGGTAAACTCTGTCACGGGACTATATGCCACTCCGTTTACGTTTTTGGCATAAGCTCGTACGTAGTACTTGATACCTTTATTCAGATTAGAGATCTGCTTGGTGTAGGTGGTTAGTTTGCCAACTTCAGTGATGTGATCGTTATCGTTTATGTTAGGTGCAGATACTTCGCTGCTCCAACAAAAGCCGATTTCCTCTATATCTCTGCCTCCGTCGGTAGTAACTTCTACTTTTACGGTGGCTACTGTTTCACCAATATTATTTATAACCGGTACAGCGAGTGCAGGAACATGGGTTTGTACGGTATGGAATGATGTTGGATTACTGTAAAAATAGCCGTCGACTGTTCGGGCATAGGCAGTTACATAATAATTGGTACCTTCTTGTAATCCGTTTATGGCTATGTGGATGTTATTTCCGCTACTCGTATCTTTTTTAGGCCCACCTTCCATATCTACACCCGGCTTGGTAGAGAAGATGTCATAACAAATCCCTTTTTCCAGAATCTCCGTACCTTCGGGCACGGTAATAACGGCGGTTACTTCAGCTGATGATACAGTGATATTACTGATCTGTGGTACTGTTTCAAAACCCACTACCTGCAGATTTTGTGTGGTAAACTCTACCACCGGACTGTATCCTATGCCTTTATCATTTTCTGCATAAGCCCGGAGATAATATTTCGTACCGGTATTCAAACCTTCCAGTAGTTTAGAAAAGTCGGCTGCTCCTAAAGCAACTTCTTCTTTCAGATTGTCTATGGTAGGAACCTGATTCTCGGCACTCCAGCAGAAGCCACGTTTCAGTATCGGATAGGCTGCATCCGGTGTTACAGCGCGGGCAGTAGCCAGTGCTGTATAGGCTGAAATATCACCAACCGGATTGCAGGTAACTGTTGGTACTTTCAATGCATCTGTAGTAATTTCGATACTTTCGGCACTGTATCCGGTTTTACCCGTTTTGTTTTTAGCATAAGACCGTATCAGATAAGTGGTATTTGCCTTTAGATTGGTTAGTTCTACAGTGAAGGCTTCGGATGTAAAGCCTGATGACGCGTTCTTTACGATATCATATTCAGTGGGATCCGCATTGTCCTCTTCTGTTTTTACTTTGTAAACTACTCCAAAGTCTGTCAGGTCGCTACCACCATCATCGGTTACACCACTGGTCAGGATAGCTCCCGTTTCACTTTTGCTTTCGGCTACAGGTACATTGAGAGTAGGTGCTTCACTGGCGAGTGTACTAAAGCTTATCACATTTCCTTTCACTTTGCTGTATCCGGTACTGGCATAAATGCAATAGTAATAAGTTTTTCCGATAGATAGGCCTTCCAGTGTTACAGTGTACTGGTTTTTGTCTCCGGCCTGGGCTTCTACCTCCTTTGCATTGTTCATCGAACTCGATTCGGCATAGAGAAATCCTATCTTGCATTTTCCCACGCTCTTTGGGTTTTCAATGGCCGAACCTGTCAGTACCGCATCATATCGCGTCAGTCCGGTAGCATTGTTTGTCACCAGTGTAGGCGCATATATCATCGGTTCCTCGTCCTTATCACATCCTGCCGGTAAAAGCAGGATGAGGGTAAGGAGCAGGTACCTGATTATTTGTATCTGATGTTTTTGAATCATGTTGATACTTCGTTATTTTTTTACCATTACTTTTTGTCCTTCAAGGAAGTAGATGCCCTCTGCCAGTCCGTTTACTTCGTTGCGGCCTTCCTGAGCTTCGATCACTCGTATGGTACGTCCGCTGGCATCATAAATAGGAATGGTGCGGACAGCATTACTTTCGATATAGAGAATACCGTTCTCACTGTATGCTCTGGTGGCCTGGTCAGGAGTCAGGATCATGCTTCCGATACCGGTGATACTGCCTCCATCGCCACCAATGCTGTATAGCCGTGGAGCAGATGCAGGAGCGGCTTTGGTCTGTACATAGGCCTGGAAGGGGGCTACGTCGGCATAATTACGGATAAATACACTACCGGCAGGATAGTCTTTGTTACCATCAAAGTATGAACTTGTTTCATTTAAAGAATATACCTGTTCGCTTTTTTCAACTGTAGCATAAGTTGGTACAAGACTGTAGTTGGCACCCTCTGACGATTGTAGGGCACCTTCGGTAGGAGCAAGTAGAACACCTGCGCCATTTTCTGCAGAGAAACGAACATTACCGGTAATATTATTGGCTTCCGGATAAGCCCGGTTGTTAGGCATACAAATGAGGTAAGGTTTATTGGCCTGTATTGAAGTGGCTGAGACATATCCGGTTGGAGTAAGTTCGTATAACCAGAATGGCAGGGCTGTGTCATCTGTTTCTAAAAGGGTATTGCCGAAAGGTGCCAGTGGGGTTCCGGTAGCGTCGGGTTCGGTAGAGTACCGCGTATACGTAAATTGATCAACATCAAACGGTAATACGATGGTTTTCCAGCCAGCTGGTGAGTTATATCCACTCTCTGTATTGAAGTTTTTGTAGTAATACACTTTTTTAGCTTTTAATTCTTTGGGAATACTGAACTGATTCCCATTTGTTTTGATCTCCATTTGGTCAGTGACACCTCCCCGGAAAATGTAGGTGAAATTGTATTCTGCATCGGATGCTACGCTTCCATTCTCTGGGAGGTAAAGATAGGTAGCTAGAGAGAATACATTGTTAGGAACTTCCCAATCAGGGTTCCACACTACGGTATTTAGGTGATCTCCATACGTTCCGTTGCCTCCTTGATTACGGCACCAAAAAGCGCTTTGACCAATATTTTTTACGGAAGCCGGTATTTCAATATTATTGATAGAGGTACGGTTAAAGGCATTTTGCCCTATTTCTTCAAGGTGAGGAGGAAGAATAATGCTTTTCAATTGGATACATCCATCAAAGGCGGAATATTCTATCGTTTTCAAACTTTCCGGTAGCTGAATCGTACTAATTGAACTATTTGAAAATGATTGATTGCCGATTGTTTCCAATTTGCTCGGCAATTGAATCGTTTCTAATTTGGTACATTCTCCAAAGATATAAAAGGGTAATTGGATCATATTATCAGGGAGAGTTATTTTGAGAAGATCTTTACAGTTGCTAAAGCAACGATCTCCTATAGTGGTTACAGCTTCAGGTATCGTAATTTTTTGGATGTTGCTATACTGGAATGCTCCAGTCCCTATTTTGGTAACGCTTGCAGGGATATTGAAAGTTGTAATTTTACATTTACTAAATGCATTCTCTGCTATTTCTGTAGGTTCTGCACCTTCTGCAAAATGAATGTTAGTGATATTACTGTTTCCAAGTCCACTGATGCGTGTGATGGTTTTAGGAAATGTAATACTGGTGAGGGGGGTATTTTCAAAAGCATTTTCCCCAATTTCTCGTATACCGTTGTTTATCGTTACCTCCGTGAGCCCAGAATTGGCGAATACGGAACTGTTAAATGAAGTAATGGTTCCGGGAATTGTTATTTTTGTGAGTTGGGTACATCCCTTAAAAGCTTGATGTCCAAGTTCTGTAAGTGCTCCCGGAAGAACGACTTCTTTTAATGATATGCAATTACTAAAGGCGTCTTGAGGGATGGATGTTAAAGAAGTAGGCAGATTGATGTTTTCCAGAGCAGAACAACCTGTAAATACAAAATTTTCCATTTGGAAAGCAGTGTTATTTTTAGGGAGAGTTACGTTTACCAGTTGTGTACAGTATGCGAAAGCATAACGTCCTAACTTTTTAACTGATTCCGGTAAATAAATTTCAGCAATAGAGGACCTTTGAAAAGCTTCCTCTTTAATTTCTTCAAGTTTTGATGAGGCAGAGATATTGATTGTTTTTAATGAGTTACAACCCTCGAAATTTCGTCTATCAATTACAATTACATTATCCGGTATAGTAATACTTTTTAGATTACTACAGTCATTGAAGTTGGGCAACCATCCTGTTAATCCAGAGGGGAGTGTAATTGATTCCAATTGTGTACACCTCCCAAAAGAACCTACTTCAGTTACACTTTCGGGGATAACTAATGATTTCAATGAACTACAACCGTACATGCTTCCTAATTGAGTTAATCCACTTGGAAGTTCTAATTCTAAAAGACCACTACATCCATTGAAAGCGCTGTTTATTACTTTTAGTGTGGAGGGCAATGTAATATGCTTAATAGAAGTTGCACCGGAAAACATGTATGAATACAATAAGGTAAGACCTTCCGGCAAGATGACTTCCTCCAGATTAGTACAGTCAGCAAAGTTGCTACCACTATTATATTGACTGGTGAAAGTACATCCATCATAGGTGAAACTATCTGTTAGTGTACTTGGTAAGGAGGCTTTTTTTAATGATTGACAGCCATTGAAAGTATATTGCCCCATTATTTTGACTCCTTCTGGAATAATGATTTCTTTTAAACGACTGCATGCATCGAATGAGTATTCTCCGATCCATAGTAATGTACTTGGAAGTGTAACGGTTTCCAATGACGGACAGTTGGATACGCTATATCCGCTCCATGTAGAATAAGATCCGTTTTTAGTATAACTTCCTAACCCTACAACGTTCTTAGGAAATTTCAAATCTATCAGATTGACCATTCCCCGAAACATATAGCTGCCAACTATATTATTCTGAGTCATATAATCCTGTCCATTATATGAGGTATATGGAGTACCTCCTTCTACAATGGTTGCATTGGTCAGATCGAGTCTTTCCAGATTTCCTGCGGTAGTGCGTATTAATGCAATGTCTGTACCGTTCAGTGGGCCGCTGATAATAAGTTCTGTAACGGTTTGTGTCTCTTCAGAAGACAGATACGATGAGAGCGTTCCTGCTGTTGTTACTGTTATTGTTTTGGCTTGTACGTCTATGCTGAGGCTGAATGCAGCTACAAGCATGATAAAATAGATACTGATTCGTTTCATATCTGGATATTTTTATTTGTTATCAATTGGTTCCGGTGTGGGATTATCTCCTTCTCCGGGTTCTACTTTGTCTCCCGGTTCGGTAGTCAGCCAGGCTGTGTTACTATATCCTGTACCTACATCGTTGGTGGCATAGGAGCGTATATAGTAAGTAGTGCCCGGTGTCAGTCCGGTGAGAACAGTTTTCAGTTCTCCTCCTGGAGTGATGGATACATTGGTACATCCTGCTTTCCCTATTTCAGGATTTTGTTCGGTAGCACTCCAAATAAAGCCTTGGGCTGTAACTGCTGCACTCCCTTTGTCACTAATACCGGAAGTAATAACTAATTTTGTAGGGAATGTTCCCGAATTATACACACCGTTCATTGATGGTTTTTTACCAAGAATTGGATCATCTGGTGTAGGGTTATCGCCCGGTTGGGGAGGTAATGCAGCAGTCGTTATATCACCAAAGGGAATATAACTAACTCCATTCCGGTCTTTATTCTTGGCATACGCAGCTACGCTGTAAGAGGTACTATGTGTAAGTCCTGTAACTGTTGCGGTGAAGGTATTTCCTGTCATTATCCCTTTAACATGATTCCCTTTAATGTTCGGAGTTTCACCGGCAGGTGCCCAGCAGATACCATAATCGGTAACGGTAGCTCCTCCGTCATTGGCAATAACAGCACTAATGGTGATCCGATCGAATTTGACTAATTCTCTTTTTCCTTCTGTCAAAGTAGGTGCATAGGTTTGTCCTGTCATAAAGTTGATGGGCTGACTATATCCGGCTTCCTGCACTTTATTGTTTTTGGCATATGCACGTACTATATAGGAGGTGCTGGGATTCAGTTCGTTTAATAATGCTTCAAAACTATCTGCACTTCCTGATGCGACGGCTTTACCTGTATTGTTTTCCAGGGTAGGTGTTATTCCATTATTACTCCATACAAACCCTCGCTCGGTAATGGTTAAACCGCTTCCTCCCGCATCGGAAACGAATGCTTTGGCTTTGGCATTATCGTCCTGAATGTTCATTACTGTCAAACTACTCACTTTGGGTGCCGTATTTGCTGCAGTCAGTAGAGTGGCAGGTGCGCTGCAATATCCGATTCCTTTACTGTTACGCGCAAAGGCTTTCACATAATATCTCTGCCCGCCGGTCAGTCCGGTAAGATTAACCGTTATTTTACCAAGATCTGCACTCTCGGATAAAGCCGTTTGTACATTTGCCCCTCCTTGTTCCGGGTTTTGATTGGTCAGACTATAGTAGATTCCCCGTTCCTGCACTTCACTTCCCCCATTAGAAATGATAACGGCAGTGATGGTTGCCGAAGTTTCCGTGACATTCTTGAAGACAGGATTACCAATCTCGGGCACAAGTAATGCACTGGTAGTGAATTCTACTTCATTACTGTAGAATGTGTCATCGCGTGTAGTGGCATAAGCACGGGCATAGTAAGTGACGCCTTCTTCCAATGCGGTAAGTCTGGTTTGCATTTGGTTACTTTCTCCGTTGAAAGGTTGCGGATTATCTGCCTTGGTAGGGTTATGTTCCTTACTATAGCAGAATCCTTTTTCTCTGATTTCTGCACCTATTCCCGTTGCTACCAGAGCCGAGAGTACCGCCGATTCGGAAGTAATATCCGATACAATCATTTTCGTCAGTGAAGCAGTCTGCTCTTCGACAGTGGTAAATTCTATCGGAGAACTGTAACCGGTTCCTTTTTCATTGGTAGCATAGGCGCGGAGGTAGTATTTCGTTTTGGAATTCAATCCGGTCACTACCTTGGTAAAGGTACTGGTTGCATCAGCTGTTACCTGATTTTGCCCGTTTTCAATCACTACAGGCAGACGATTCTCCGCACTCCAGCAAAAGCCGCGTTCTTGAACCGGATACCCCCGTTCGTCAGTGACGGTTCCTGTTACCTCCAGTGTATAGGAAGTCAGTTTATCCGGATTGGGTGGAGTGATTGTAACAATAGGGGTCATTAGTTCATCCGTTTTCAATGTAATGACCTGACTATATCCGGTTCCGGTTTTATTGGTGGCATATGCCCGTATGGCATAGGTTGTATTGGATTGCAGATTGATAGCAGTACCAGTGAAAGGATCCTCTTTTCCACGTGTTGCTGTGAGGGAACCCAATACTACGTTATCGCTCTTGGTCGGGTCGGGGTCGCCTTCAATATATATTTTATAAGCAAACCCACGAATGGTCGGAGTATCGTCACCGTCATCGGTCACCTGGCTACTAAGTGTCAGGGTAGTTTCATCTTTACTGATAACGGTTGGTACGCTTACAATAGGAGCAATGCTTTCTTCTGTAGTGAATGACTGTACCGGGCCTTTTACCAGTGTATTGCCGCTTTTAGCATAGATACAAAAGTAATACTGGGTACCTGGTTTTAATCCTGTAGCTGTTGCCCGGTATTGATTATTGCCGTCAGACTCTTCCGTGCCAACAAAAGATTCCGCATCGGCCATGTTGTCTGAGGTGGCAACCATAAAGCCGATATCACATTTCACGATGCTGGATGGATGGGGGATGGCTGCTCCTGAAAGAACGGCTTGCACCCTTGTCATTTCCGTCACGCTACCACTGGCAAGCGTAGGCGGATATGCCAACGGCTCGTTGTCTTCTTCGCAGCCTGACAAGAGTAGCACCCCACACATTATTATATATAGGAATTTCTTCATCTCATTTTACGTTTTGGGGTTAGAATATCATACCGATACCGGCACTTATTTCGTGGTATTTGGCATTTACTGTGTGGTACCCCGCAGAGATCAGGAACTTATTGAAGCGCAGAATACCACCTAACTCGAAGGCTACTCCGGTGGGAGATTTACTTGTATCCTTTACCTGTATCCCCTCAAGGCTTTTTCCACTTTCATCCTCAGCCCGTTCATCCAGTTCATAAGATAGAGTACGGCTGCCGTATCCGGCTCCTGCATAAAGGTAGATCGTCTTGTTGAGGCGACGGAAATATCCGGCGGTAACTGACATACGTGATTGGTGGGTGACTCCTTCTTTATAGAACGGAGGTATACTTCCGTCACCTATTGTGCCATTTTCGTTGCATTCCAAGTCGCTCCCTGCCGAACTAAAGTCGCTACGGAAACCGATGTAGAAGCCGTTCTTGTTTTTACCAAATCCTAACATAGCGCCAAAGGTAGTAGAGTTCGGGTTGTATCCGGCCTGCAGCAAGACAAGTGTATTCATTGGGATTTTTGGCTTGATAGTAGATATCATCCGGAAAGTGGGACGTACCGTTTCGCCCGCAGCTACAGTCAGTACAGTGTCTATGGGGAAATAAGTTTCCTTTTCGATGCGTACTTTATACTCTTTGATAGCCATGCGGTCACTGCGGTAAGGGGTTGTACCTACGAGAACTGTGTCAATGTAAACTTTGGCATCCTGTTCGGGCAGGGAGAATATTTCCATATAGCCGAACTTGGGTTTCAGCACTACACTTTTGGTTACCGGACTGCTCCCTAAGGAAATAACACCTGCTTCGGGTTGGTACATCGGAGCTTCTACACGATAGGTATGATCGCCTTTGGGCATGGTAGCGTTGAACAGACCATTCTCAACCGGCACCTGTTCATCGTCAATATAAATATTGGAGGTAGCTGGTTCGGGGCGTACTACGATGAGCTGCATGTTGTTTTCAACTACAGGTTTATCCTGCTGATCACCGGTGTTGAGTACCATTTCGTATACGGTAGCTTTTTCGATGATGTCCGGATAGAAGTAGTTTCGCATAATACCGAGTTGGTCATGTAAAATAGAGATACGGCGGGCGCCTCGCGGGACGTACAGCCAGATTTCTCCTGTTTTGTTTTCACGTGCCGTGATTCCCAGGGCGTCCGGTTCAAACATAAGGTCTTTTACATTGGTCACGATACGGATAAGTGCACAGACTTCACCGTTTTGGTCTCGTTTGGGAGCTGTGACACGGGCAGTGATGTCGCTTTCCATACGTTGGAAAGATGCTACGTTGATTTTTCCTTGTTGCGCAAGCACAGGGATGGCAGGGCAAATAAATAGAAGAACGATAAATAGTAGCAACAGACGTTTAGTAGTGCTATTTGACATGTTTGTTTCTGTAATTTAGGATTAATGTATTTTTCGAACAAATATAATTAATGTTTGTAAATGAATCCCTTTTTATCAAATAAAATGATCGGATAAGTTTGATTTTTAACTTATGTGTAGTCGTTTTGTAACGGTTTTCCGTGACAAAACTTTTCTGATGCGATGGTTGTCGGTAAAATTGATTTCTTGCTGTATGGTTTTGAATGTATTTCACCACAGAGGACACAGAGGGCACAGAGTTTTAAATCTTTTAAAATCAATTAGACAATTACTCTGTGCCCTCTGTGTCCTCTGTGGTGAAAATCAGAAGTGACTTAAATCTATCAGGCCGAAATCCGGGTCTTTCTCCGGCTGCCAGGTACGTACATGAATAATGGGTTCTTTGGGGTTATTGAGGTCCACCATTAAAAAGAGGTAGCCTGTATCGCCATAGCTGGACGAGAAGTAGTCCTGTTTGATCTGGATACCATAGATTTCGCCTCCTACTCCCGACTTGCGTACCTGATTGTCAGCAAAGCGAAGATTGATATATTCATTTCCGGCAAAGATGTGTTTCAGTCTTTTCATGAATTCACTCTTTGTCTGACGGGTATACTTCACAGCCTCTTTGCTCATAGGTTGCCCCTCGTTTACTACTTTGTGTTTCAGCACCGAACCGGTGATAATCAGAGCATCATCCGAGAATATACTGTTGATGTAATCATAGCGTTTTAATGCATAGGCTGTTTTATAACTTTCAAGGAAGTTAATCAATACTTTACGTACATCGTCTCCCCAGGAAGTCTGATTCATAATATCGTCAACAGCCGGCTTGTTCAGTCCGAAGGCAATGGCGTCTATCTTACCTTCTTTGGTCATGGTAAATACGATGTCTTCAACGAATGTGCGGCGGTTGCCATTGAAACTGAAGCTCATGGGGAGGCTGCGACAGGTTACCTCACCATTGCATTCCAGATATTTTAGCTCCGGTTCCTTCACTATTTTGGCATTACCGTATTTAATCAGTTGGTTGAACATGGTGAATCCTTCCGGTGTACAAAGAGACTGTATATTGGCGTAATTTTTGGAGCGGATGGCGTTTTCTACCTCTTTCATAGTGCTCTGATAGACAGTAACTTCTTCGTTAGCCAGATAATGCATGGCGGATTCTGTTTGTTTGGCGCTATCACCGGAAGTTGTCAGCAATGTTGCTGCCGGGGTTTCTCCTGGTTTAGGCTCCTCACCTGTTAGTTTCAGATAGCAGTTGCGCATAGGGATCGGATTGACTGACTGCATGACTTCGGCCAGTTCATTGTCGATATTAGACTCGCCTTCAAACATATACTCCGTTTTTATCTGCATCCCTTTGGCATTGGCAACAGCAGGCATTTCGATAATTCCCAGTCCGTCTTTTGCCGAGAAGATGTTTGACCAGTCACGCCCGTCAAAATAGGTATAATCGTAGTTGCGGGCAGGCTGACCTTTGTAGAGCACTTTCAGATCGATTGTTTTCAGATCACCGTCGATGTGGACGTCGTTTATGGAAACCTCCAGATGAGAGAAGATAACATTCATCTGTTTGGGAATCCAATTACATAATAGCTGATCTTTCCCTTCTTCGTCTTTCATTGTGAGAAAATTCCCGTCAGGATAGCTTTGCAGTAGGGTCAGTGCCCAGTAATAATAGCGTAAGGCATCAGCTACCTGTGCTTTTTTCTCAGCTTTTATCGCTTCTTGAGTAAAGTCGAGCAATTTTGTTTTACGCCCCTCGAAGATACGTTGTATCTCGCTGACTTTGATGTAGCGCATTACCGCAGCTTCCGGTTCGTTCTGTATTACGATACGTCGGGTATTGTTCAGTGTTGCACGTGAATAGGTGTTGATGACCGATTTGAATGTTTCGTCTACGGTTACTTTGTCCCCGTCTGTACCTCCTTCCGTCAGTTGGCTGAACTGGCTGGATACATTGGTAGATATCTGGCTTATTAATGCCGCCAACGCTTCGTTATCGGCTTTTTTGAGCGTAGAGGCATTGCCGGTTCCCCAAATATATTCCTTGCTATTCTGTATTTCTTCTACAGATTGCGCACGAAGTAACGGAGAGGTGAACAGTGATAAAATAAAAAAGAGTAGCAGTTGTCTCATATTGTTTGTTACTTTATAAAAGAATCTATTTTCTGCAAAAGTAATAACTTTTTTATGATAAATCCACTAAAGCCAATCTCTTTTTTATTCACCATCCGGTTTTATTTTGTCGAATATTCGGAATAATTCTTCTACCGACTCTGTTCTTAGCATGGCGATACGGGTTTCCCGGAAATTAGGAATACCTTTGAACAGAGGAGTTGCAGCCAGATGGCGGCGTATGTGAATGATTCCCCGGCGTTCGTCCAGGCGGGCTACGCTGTTGAGCACTTCTTCGCGAAGCACATTCAGATACCATTCAAAGGTTTCGGGAGGAAGTTCGGTTCCTGTTTCCAGATAGTGTTTCACCTCGCGGAAGATCCAGGGGCGTCCGATACTGCCCCGGCCAATCATGATGGCGTCTACTCCGTAACGGTCGAAACACGCTTTGGCGGTTGCTGCCGAGGTGACGTCTCCGTTGCCGATGATCGGAATATGCATGCGGGGATTGTTTTTCACTTCACCAATAAGTGTCCAGTCTGCCTCTCCGGTATACATTTGTGCCCGGGTACGTCCATGGATGGCGAGTGCGGCAATACCGCAGTCCTGTAGTTGTTCTGCCAGATCTACAATGATTTTGTGGTCGGCATCCCAACCCAGGCGGGTTTTTACTGTAACAGGTATCTTTACGGCATCTACTACGGCACGGGTGATCTCCAGCATCTTTGGGATATTCTGTAACATCCCAGCTCCGGCACCTTTACCGGCCACCTTTTTTACGGGACATCCGAAGTTGATATCCAGTATATCAGGCTGCGCCTCTTCTACAATCCGTGCTGCTCCTACCATAGCTTCGGTATCTTTTCCGTATATCTGTATGGCAACAGGACGCTCTTCGTCGCAGATAGAAAGTTTCTGTGTGGTCTTGTTGACAGAGCGTATCAGTGCATCGCTCGAAACAAACTCCGTATACACCATATCGGCTCCGAACTTTTTACACATCAAACGGAAGGCAGGATCTGTCACATCCTCCATCGGAGCAAGGAATACAGGGCGTTCGCCCAAATCTATAGGACCTATTTTCATTTTCGGTTTACTTAATTTTACGATTTACGGTTGAAGTAACTTTCGTTATCGCTACAAAAATACGGAAAAAAGCCTACCTTTGTACTTCTTGATTTATTTAACTGATTGAATTATGAGAAAAACCTCCCGGAAGACCGGGGGGATAATAAGCTTTCTATTAATAAAGTATATGAGTTTTAGTTTGAATGATTTTGAAATAATGGCTCCTGTTGGTTCCCGTGAATCACTTGCAGCAGCCATTCAGGGAGGTGCCGACTCTATTTATTTTGGCATTGCAAATTTGAATATGCGTGCCCGTTCGGCCAATACGTTTACCATTGACGATCTGCGCGAAATAGCCCGGACCTGTGATGAACATGGGATGAAGAGTTATCTGACGGTGAATACAATCATATATGATAATGATCTGGAACTGATGCGCACTATCGTTGACGCGGCGAAAGAAGCCGGTATTTCGGCTGTGATTGCTGCCGATGTGGCGGTGATGAGTTACGCCCGCCGGATCGGGCAGGAGGTGCATCTTTCTACCCAACTGAATATATCCAACATAGAGGCTTTGAGATTCTATGCTCAGTTTGCCGATGTGGTAGTGCTTGCCCGCGAATTGAACTTAGAGCAGGTAGCGGAGATTTATCGTCATATCGTAGAAGAAAATATATGTGGCCCTTCGGGCGAACAGATTCGTATTGAAATGTTCTGTCACGGTGCTTTGTGTATGGCTGTCTCCGGTAAGTGTTATCTTTCGTTGCATGAGATGAACAGTTCTGCCAATCGTGGTGCCTGTATGCAGGTGTGCCGCCGTTCTTATACAGTGCGGGATAAAGAGACGGATGTGGAGCTGGACGTTGACAATCAGTATATAATGTCACCCAAAGACCTGAAGACGATTCATTTTATGAATAAGATGATGGATGCCGGTGTACGGGTGTTCAAGATAGAAGGCCGTGCCCGCGGTCCTGAGTATGTGCGTACCGTGGTGGAGTGTTATAAAGAGGCTATCAAGGCTTATCTGGACGATACTTTCACTGACGAGAAAGTGGCTGCCTGGGATGAACGCCTGAAGTGTGTATTCAATCGTGGCTTCTGGGACGGATACTATTTGGGACAGCGTTTGGGAGAGTGGACTAAGAACTATGGTTCGGCAGCTACAGAACGTAAGATCTACGTGGGTAAAGGAATCCGTTATTTTAGTAATATCGGTGTTGCCGAGTTTCTTGTAGAAGCAGCCGAATTGAATGTAGGCGATAAGTTATTGGTAACCGGACCGACTACCGGAGCTTTGTTTGCTACCCTCGAAGAGGCACGTGTTGATCTTGAACCGGTACAAAACGTAAAGAAGGGAGAACGTTTTTCCATGAAACTCGATAAGATACGTCCGAGTGATAAGCTCTACAAACTGGTTTCTGTGGATGAGCTGAAAAAGTTTAAAGGCGGGTTGTAAGGAGAGTTATAACTTTACTACCCTATAACTTTATAACATTACAACCATGAATTATATTTACGAGCTGGAGATGAAGGTACGCGATTATGAATGCGACCTGCAAGGCATTGTCAACAATGCCAATTATCAACACTATCTGGAACATACGCGTCATGAATTCCTTTCTTCTGTGGGTGTCAGCTTTGCTGCATTGCATGAGCAGGGAGTTGATCCGGTTGTTGCCCGTATCAATATGGCCTTTAAAACTCCATTGAAGAGTGGAGACGAATTTGTCTCCAAACTCTATATGAAAAAAGAAGGTATCAAGTACGTGTTCTATCAGGATATCTTCCGGAAGAGTGATAGCAAAGTAGTAGTAAAGGCAACCGTTGAAACTGTATGTGTCGTTAATGGGCGTTTGAGTGATAGTGAACTGTTCGACAGCGTATTTGCGCCCTACTTGCAATGAGTAGCCGCGAAGAGTGTATTTGTAGCATTGCCTTGACACAGGTTCCGGGCATTGGGCATATTTGGGCAAAGAAGCTGGTGGATGGTATTGGAAGTGCTGCTGACGTTTTTCGTTTCCGGCAGGAACTTCCTGAACGTTTGCCGGGAGTAAACAACCGCGTGGTGGAAGCATTGGATTGTTCACAGGTATTGGTACGTGCCGGCGAAGAGTATGAATTTGCAGAGAAGAACCATATTCAATGTCTTACTTTGGCCGATGAACATTATCCGTCCCGTCTTCGCGAATGTGATGATGCCCCTATTGCTCTTTTTTTCAAAGGAAATGCCGATTTGAATGCGCTTCGCGTTATTAATATGGTAGGTACCCGTAACGCTACTGATTATGGCAAGCAGCTTTGTGCTTCTTTTCTTCGCGATTTGAAAATCCTCTGTCCGGATGTACTTGTTGTAAGTGGTCTGGCTTATGGCATTGATATTCATGCACACCGTGCGGCCCTTGCCAACAGCCTTCCTACCATTGGCGTATTGGCGCATGGGCTTGATCGTATTTATCCTTCCGTCCATCGGAAAACTGCTATTGACATGTTGCAGCAAGGTGGTTTACTGACCGAGTTTCTCACCGGGACCAATCCCGATAAACATAACTTTATAAGCCGTAACCGTATTGTAGCAGGTATGGCAGATGCTACGATTGTCGTGGAGTCTGCTGCTAAAGGCGGTTCACTGATCACGGCCGATATTGCCGAAAGTTATCATCGCGACTGTTTTGCTTTTCCCGGACGTACGATGGATGCCTCTTCTATCGGTTGTAATCAACTCATTCGTGACAATAAAGCAGCTCTTCTTTTGTCTGCCGAAGATTTTGTGAAAGCCATGTGCTGGGATGCTTCTTCACAGTCTCGGAAAGTGGAGAATGTTCAGCGGAATCTCTTCCCGGAATTATCAGAAGAAGAACAGCGGATTATCTCTCTTTTGCAAGCACAGGGGGCTTTACAGATCAATACATTGGTAGTTGAAGCCGATATTGCTGTACATAAAATGAATGCTATTTTGTTTGAACTTGAAATGAAGGGGGTGATACGGGTACTGGCAGGCGGAATGTATCAGTTACTTCAATGATAGGCATAAAAAAAGGAGCAACGCCTTGCTCCAACCTTTGTTAACCTTAAATCTAATACTATGAAAAAAATCACAGTACAAATGTAAGGCTTCCACTCTATTCCTCCAAATATTTCTTTCAATATTGGTTCTCTTTTAAATTCTTTCACGGTTTTTCACTGTTATCGTACACAACCCTATTTAAAAGGGGGTGTCAGAGATCGTCCGGTATATAAAACTGCACGATTCTGATATAAGATCCGGTATGCTTTTTCGCGCTGGAAGTACTTAGGAGTAGCCTCGTTACTATTCCCCGGTATGGCTCGTTGTTTGAGTCAGGAAGCAACAAGCCGTTGGTCAGTATGCAACTGTGTTTTACATGTACATGTAAAGCAGTACGACATGCATATGTGGAGCAGTACGACATGTACATGTCGAGCAGTGAAACATGTACATGTAAAACAACGTTGCATACCGGAGAACCATACGTTACTCTACGAGATAAGGTTTTATCCATACGGGGGAAGGCAGAGGCAGTAATGACAAATGCTGTTATCATCAGATGAAACACGGGCTTATGCGGATTTTCGCAGAATGGACGACGATTGTTGCTGCCATCCCTCTGCCTGCTGTGAAAATTAGTGCTAACCTGCATTGCAATAATCAGCATCGCCTGTCATATCTCCCCGTGTGGGAAGTACTCCGGAGTTGCAAATATCTGTCAATCATTTCACTGTATGAGACATTCTTTCTCAGATTTAGTATTGATTCTGCTTTATTCTGGAATCTCTTTTCTATATTTGCTACCTGTTTAATGTGTTGTTATGAAAAGTCGTATCTGCATCATATCTATTTTAGGATTACTTCTTATGATACCCGGGGCAAACTATGCTCAGGGCACTCGTCCTATTGTAAAGAAGGATACGGTAAGAAGTAGTTATATTTATTTCCCTTTCAATCAGGATGAGATAGATCCGGATTATCTGGATAATAGTGAAACGATTGCTGCCCTTGATGCTCTTTTTGCCGATTCTTTGGAAACGGCACATCCCGATTCTTTGATAATAACTTCATTGATAGTGCCGGAAGGCAGTCTGAAATTCAATGCCTGGTTGGCTGCACGGCGTGCCGAGGCAGTGAGAGATTATATAAACGAACGTTATCCCCGCCTGCATGCTAAGTTTGTGCTCTGTCGTAAAGAGACAGATTGGATGGATTGGCGTACTTTGATAGCGTCCGATCCGGGAGTTCCTGATCAGGAAGATGTGTTGCGTGTGATAGATTATCATCATTATGATCCGGCAAAGTGTGAAAAACTTTTGCAATATCTTAACGGCAAGAAACCCTATACGTATATTCAGGAATCGCTTTTACCTCGCTTACACCGGACGGAGATACAGGTGAGCTGGAATTATGCCGATTTGGTAGCTCCGTTGAACGGGGTAGAACCTGTATCCGGCTTTGCATCGACTGTCGGACAACAGTCTCCGGCTCTTCTGACAGAATCTATAGAACCGGAGGACGCCGGATCGGTTTTGATTACTCCGAAACGGCGAAAGACGATTCTCGCATTAAAAAACAATCTGCTTTATGACATTGCTTTAGCTCCGAATCTTGAGTTGGAGATACCCTTGGGACGTCGTTGGTCAGTGAATGCCGAATACAAATGCCCCTGGTGGTTGAATAATGAGCGTAATTTCTGCTATCAGTTAGTATCCGGTGGCATTGAAGGACGTTGCTGGTTGGGCAATCGCCGCACGCGTGATCCCTTGATCGGCCATTTCTTCGGATTATATGCCGAAGGCGGTAATTATGACTTTCAGTTTGGCGAAACAACAGGTTATCGGGGAAAGTATTATGCTGCCGGCGGTCTTAGTTATGGATATACCCGGCGCATAGGCCGCCATTTTTCGTTGGAGTTCAGCTTGGGGGTAGGCTGTCTGACTACTGACTTTCACACCTACCTTTCGGACCAGGGAGAACTAACCTGGAAAGACACACGCCGTATTGTTTACATCGGACCTACAAAAGTTAAATGCTCTTTAGTGTGGCTTATTAGTGTAAAACGATAGAAGTTTCGCGAATAGAAAAGTCCCAAACTTGCAAAAAACTTCCAATCGTTTCACGAACCCTTCCAGTGCCCTAAAATAGTTATCTAAGTATTGTTTTAGTTTATTTTCATCTTCTATATTTGTTGTATCAAAAGAAATAGAAGATGGAAAAAGTAAGAAAATCTTCTTCATGGAAAGTGCTGTGTCTTGTACTGTGTGAAGGAATAATCCTGTTGCTTTCATCTTGTTCTTTTCGTCCTATTGAGGATGACGTTGAGAGTGTACCCGATGGTACGGTTCATGTTAAAGTCAATTGGGGGAAATATAGTAAGCCGGAAGGAGAATGGTTGGTGTTTTATCCGGAAAGTCGTTCTTTGAAACCTTTTTCAAGAGAAGTTGGCGATGATGTTTATATCAATGATTTGTTGCCTGGTAAATATAAGCTGCTGTTGCTTAGTATGAACAAAGCAGAGACCAATGTGAAGTTCAGTAATATGGATGTGGCGGAGGATGCAGCGATAGAGT
Organism: Bacteroides sp. 41_26; assembly: GCF_949740115.1. Lineage (NCBI taxonomy): Bacteria > Pseudomonadati > Bacteroidota > Bacteroidia > Bacteroidales > Bacteroidaceae > Bacteroides > Bacteroides sp. 41_26. Next base: position 11,940 of record NZ_CATJGZ010000051.1, on the reverse strand, counting down.
TATTAGAGCCGGGAGTGAGCGGTGATGTAATGCATCCGGAAATGATGTTTTCTTCTGTGGCAGAATTCAATGTCACCGAGACGAACGGGCCGTTAGTAGTACTCTCACCTCACCCTTTGGTATTGAAAGCTTGTTTTGAGATGCCAACAAGTAAGAAAGTGAAACAGGCTGAGGCGCATCTTATCGGGATGATCAATTCGCTGAAATTGTTCACTATGGAAATTGCTGCTTACTCTACTTCCGAGTGTTATCTTGATTTGATATCGGTATATAAGGAAGACAGAGTCTGTTTTGAAGGAAAAATGTTATTGCCTCTCCTGCATGAAATCAGTACTACAAGAGCAGATGTAGAGGGAAAGACTATCTTGGAAATGAGTTTTACATATGAGGATGAAGCAAAAGAAACAATAACGACAGATATCACTCAGGTTATAAAAGAGGTACAAGCCGAAGCACCTGTAGAGGTGACATTCAATTTATTGAAAATAGGTACGACTGCTACAGTAGTTAGTTGGGTGATAGAAACAGGGAATAGTAGTGTGATATAAGAAACAAATAAAACAATAATATAAACTTTTAAAGACAAGAAGTATGAAGACATTTATCTTTTCAGCATTGGCATTGGGAATGATGGCAAGTTGTTCAAACACAGAAGTAGAGGGTATAGATGCAGTTGATAATGGGGAACCGGTAGCGATTCAATTGAGCGCAGGAGTAGAAACAACAACTGGGGTAACACGGGCTGCTATAGAAGATGGCAAAACGTTTAAAGCCACTGTGTTAGGTTGGGAAAGTAATACTGAAATGACTGAATTCGCAACAGAACCCTCATGGAATGCAACGTCCAGTGATATAAACACTTCTGGTAATACACCTTCTATAACTGTGCCAGGAAAGTACTATAAAACAGAAGATGGCTATAAAACTTATATGAAAGCTTTCTATGTAGATGGAGCAACTGCTACTCAAGAAGCTCAAACTTCTACTTATGCTTTAGATAAAAAAGATGGTTCAGTCGATATTTTGATGACTACTGCTGCCGTATATGGTGATAAAACGACACCTGCTGGTGCTTTGACCTTTGCCCATCCATTAACGAAATTGATTTTTAAAGTAAAGGCCGGAGTTGGATTAGCAAATGATGTAAAATTGACCTCTATTCATTTATTGGGTATGAGTGTTCCAGAAACGATAAAATTAGGTACTAATGAAGTTGTTTTTGGGTCAGTACAAGAGGTGGAGGCACCTATTATTTTCACCGATGCTATTACTACTACTGAAGAAACAGCTAGTACTGCTGTAATGGTAAAACCTATTAGTGGTAAATTTAATATTAAGGTGGTAACAAATAAGAAAACATATCCCAGTGTTGAGGTAACTCTATCTTCAGTAGCGGAACATGCTGATGGTAAAGGTGTTGCATATACTGTAACTCTTACATTTAGAGATGAGATTTCTACTAGTGCTTCTGTTACTGAATGGGCTACTGGTTCTGGTTCTGGTACTGTTGGATAATTATCGAATGATTAAGACCCCCTTCTTAATATCCATCATAGCACTATTAGCAAGCTGTACAATCATAGATACAGAGACTGATAGTGCTATGTCTCCCTCTGGCCCGAAGGAAATTCGTCTCAGTGCAGAAGTGCAAAGAACGATAGCCCAGTCACGTGCAGCAATCGGCGAGAACGAACCTTTTTATGCAACTATTTTAGGTTGGGAAACTACTTCAGATGCTACCACCTATAACGATGCCTCTCCTTCCTGGTCTACCGATACCAAGGAATCCATCATTGCTTCCCCCACAAAAGGTTCCGCTGTTGTTTTCAAAAACGAACAGTATTACCTTACCGATGGTGGTAAAACCTTTATGAAGGCATTCTCTCCCATTGGAAAAGTAACCGGACAGCTTTATACCTTTGGTAAGATTGAGGCAGACGGAAGTACAGACGTACTGGTTTCTAACGAAATTTTCGGTACCAAAAGTAGTGCTGCTCCTTCGCTGGCATTCAGCCATGCACTTACGCAGCTTACTTTTTACATACAAAAAGGCGAAAGCATACCCGAAGATGATATGGACGATGTCCGTATGATTCAATTGAACGGTATTCAGCTACCTGTAGGATTCGATTTGACGAGTAAAACATTAACAGTAAGCGAAACTCAGAATCTTTATGCTTTAAATGTAACTGCCGGGAATGGAGTACCCATCCCTAAAGACAAAGCAGTAAGGGCAGGAGGGGCTGTAATGATTGCTCCTATTACGGGTGATGCAGAATTAAACCTCACAGTTGTCACTAATCATGGAGAGTTGAATGTATCTAAAGTAACTTCAACTACCGGTAATGAATTTCGGGCAGGCATATCTTATGATATTACATTAACTTTCATGCGGAAAGAAATTTCTTCCAGTGCCACAGTCACCAATTGGATAAAAGGTGAAGGTGGTGCTACCGTAGAATAGTCAGATTCCAATAAGTGTATAGCTTAAAAACTCATCAAAAACTTCTGCAAGTCTTCCGTTTGGGAGATTTGCAGTTTTTTACGTAGGCGGTTGCGTGCAGACTCCACACTCCGTACCTCTTTGAAAGTAATATCAGCAATCTCCTTGGTAGACAATCCTAATCGTAACAAGGCACACAAGCGCATTTCTTTCATTGTAATAGTAGGATATTCTTCATTCAAGTTCTCATAGAAATGATGATGAATACTTTCAAATGAATCCCGGAAATCTTGCAATATATTGTTACTGTCAATCTGGTTCAGTTGCGAAATAATCTCACGTATCTGTTTTTTTACTTGTATTTCTTTAGGATTCATGTCCAATAGCAGTTGTTTCAGGCGATCGGTTAGTTGTGCGATAAACTCCTTGTTCTTAGTGTCTTGTAATGAGTAGGACATCTGTTTGCGTTCATTTTGTTCCAATTCCAGCTTCAGTTGTTCCTGGTCATTCAGCAAAGAGATTATTTTTCCCTCTTGCCGTTCCATCTGATCGCGTTTCTGCCGGGCGTAATCACACAATGCTCTTCTCGTCTTTTTCTTCTGCTTCTTAAGCCAATAAATCGTATATACGGCTATAACAACCAAAAGTACTACCCCGGAAATCACCATTATATATACCTTCTGCATCACAACCGCGTGCTTGTTCTCTATCCGGATCAGCTTCTCCTGTAGCATGCGTTCTTCATCATAAGCACCCGATAAGTTTCTCGTTCTTTCTTCTTCTTCCGAGTTATATAGAGAGTCTTTTAACGCCATTGATTGTTTTAACATCTCAAAAGCCGTTCGATATTGTCCTATACCCTCATAATAATTAGAAAGTTCGACAAGTAATACCTTTTTGTCATATACATTATTATACTTATCAGACAGGGCAAGTGCTTTCTTCAAATAGTTACCAATCATCTCTTTTTGTTCCAGTAAATTATATACATTGGTCATTATCAGATAAGTTCCTGTCAAATAGTATTCCTGATGATGATTCAACTGGTATTCTTCTACCTGCTTCAGTAGTTGTAATGCCATCCGGGGCTCTTTCTGCTTCAAATAGATAGAGCCAATGTTTCGTTGCATCAGTATGATCATATCAGAATCTTTGGCTGCGTCCAGCTGATGTACAGCTAAGAAAGCATATTCAAGTGCTTTATTATAATCTTTTTTATGGGCATAGTTCACAGAGAGGTTATTGTAATTAACAAACAGCCTTTGAGGAACCTTAAGTTCTTCGTTGATAATAATAGCTCTTTTAAATAAAGAATCCGATTCGTTATATTTCTTTTGAGTCTGAAATACAGAAGCAATGTTATTACAAAGTATCGCCTCCTCTTCATTCAGGTTATTTTTTTGGGCTATGTCCAGTGCTTTCGTGTAGTAGTTCATTGCCAGATCGGTCAATCTCATATAATTATAAGAAAGTCCTGCCTGATTCATAATATGGATGTAAGTAGGAAGTGAATTACGGGGTATTTCAGGAAATACGTCTTTTATCACCGATAAGCAATAGCTTAGATACTTTACAGCTTCTTCTTTGTGGTTCATATTGCACAATGACAATCCTACCTGAAATACCGTTTTAAAAGTCTCCTCTCCCGAGTATGTACTATGCATCAAAGAATCGATTCTTTTTACCAGTATCGTATCGGTGAAATAAGGTTGTGAAACATACTTTCTCGATTGGTTTAATATATTCTCAATTCCTTTAGCAGGAATAGGTGATTGTGAAAAAACCTTTTCAACGATACATAGTATGAATGAAGCGATTATAAGAATCTTATGCATTATGCTAATTGATTTTATATTCATTACAAAGATAATAATATGCTATATATTAACCAATGTTGACGTGTTTTTTTTAAGATTAGAGTTGCTTTTTCTCACAAAAAGCAAAAAAAGAAGGTTTTGCAAAGGAAATGTAAGAGCTTGTTTATCAACTAAATAATAGAGTGTGCAGTAGTAAATTATTTTTGATTTAAAATAGTAAAGTAGTCAATGCAGGGAATTATATTATGATAATAAATCAAAAATCTTCTTTTTTGTTATCGTGAAAGTTAGATGACGCTCCTGTGTGTCAAATAACAATTATTAATCTCCAAATACAATTCAAATGAAAAAACTATTACTATTTGTGTATCTCCTTTTGATTGTTGTTGCCACGACGTACGCACAATCGTTGAACGAGGATTTTGAGGGTGATCAATTTCCGCCGAAAGGTTGGGAAACGCGTTGTATTGAATATTCCCTGCTCAGTTACCCTAAATGGGAGCAGGTGAATAATAAGGACATTAATACCTTTGTGATCGGTTATAAAGGTGGAAAAGCTGTTCAATCTACAAGTTCTGGTGCAGGTTTCTCTGCATCATGGACAAGTAATTGGCTAATTACACCGCAAATCACAGTAGGCAACAATGAATACTTGAGTTTCATGTTAGGAGCCAACGGTGCGTATAATAATATTAAAGACGTTAACCCCTACGAACTAAAGGTAATGCTATCTACCGCGGGTAATGATTCGATCAGTTTTAAAGAGACCATTTTCAGCATTATTCCTAAGGGAGTTTTGCCATGGGGAAATTATACGATTGATATGAGTAAGTATGCAGGCCAGAAAGTATATATTGCATTTTGGGATTTTGGACATGCTTTAAATGCGACAGGCAGTTTCTTGTCCAACAAGCTTTATCTGGATAATATAAAGATGACTCAAACCCCATCTCCTGATGTAGCTCTCTCTTCTATTGATGGAATCGAGAATGGCTGTACGCTGGAACAAGCATTGAAAGTGACGGTAAAAAATACAGGAGTAACTTCACCGGCTTATAAGCTATGCTATCAAGTTGATAAGAATCCGGTCGTCATACAAAATATAAATGAAGCATTGGGTAGTGGTGAAGAAAAGCAATATTCATTCACGGAAAAGGTAAAATTCACAGAGCCACGTCAAAATATAGACAGTGTTTATACTATTAAAACGTGGGTAGAAGCTTCTAACGATGCGAATCTATTTAATGATACACTATCTGCTACTGTTGTTATTACTACTTCTATGGAGTATCCATATAAGATGACAACAGAAAATGCACAGGAAAGTCTGCGCAGTTCGGCAGCCGAAGGTAGACGGAACGCTTATTGGAAATGGCTTGGAGCTGATGAGAAAAATGTGCAAAACTGCTGGTTATACTCTCCATACATGGGGCAATCTGCTATCTTGGCAAGTAATTGTATTACGCTACCCCAAGGAAAGGTACGTATCAATTTTGAATACCAGTGTGGGGAAAGTTTCAAAGTGACAGCTTCCCTTGGTAATTTTGATTACGAAAAATATAAATCGATTGGTACATCAGACCTGTTACTGGCTTCGCCGTATCAGTGGGTCAAAGGAGGATTTACAATTGATGTAAGTGAACTGGGTAAATATTCTCTTGGACTCACCACAAGCGTTAGTACATCACAACTACTAATGCGTAACATAGAGGTCTGTGACCCATACAATGATGTGGCTATACAGAAAGTCGTTTCTCCTTATGCTAACGCCATGATGAAAAACAATTCAGTCACCGTAACGGCTACATTTATGAACATCGGTAAAGATGATTTGCAAAATATTCCTGTTCATTACCGGTTGAATGATGGGGCGGTAATAGACGGCGTGATTGCGGCACTATCCGTAGGCCAGAAAATAGACTATACCTTTGAAACGAAAGCTGACTTTAGTCAACCGGGAGCTAATGAACTAAAAGTATGGAGTGCACTGGCAGAAGACGGTGACAAAGGTAATGACGAAACAACTGCCACAGCACAAGTGTATGAAGCAGCAGGGTTCCCATACAAAATGGGTTTTGAACCGGAAGAAAATTGGAAAAACTGGATCTGTTACAATCCCGAAAAGGATAATGTGTACTGGGAGGTAACACAGGTTACCAGCGGAGGAGCTACTTTTGCCAAAGAAGGACAGTATGCAGCATATATCAACTCTTTCAGTGGAATCACTCATAACGATTGGTTGATTTCACCGGCTATCACGGTACCTAAGGGTAAAGTACGCCTCTCTTTCTATTATGCTACATTATACGCCAGCGGTGTTTCCAATCTGAAAGTATACTTAGGTAAGACCGATTCTTATAGCGACTTCAAGGAAGGAACGCCTTTGGCTACACTTCCTATTGATAATGTTAAATACTATAAGCAAGGATATGTGTTGCTCGATATAGAGGAAGCTGGTAATTATTATCTGGCATTTTATAACGATGGTAGCGGACGTGATATTATTCTGGATGACGTACGCTTGGATCAAGACAACGATATGGCCATCAACGCGGTTGGTTCTTCTGCGAAAGACGGATTCTATCTGACAAATACTGACATCACGCTGTCGTTTATGAATCATGGTACCAAAGCAATATTGAATGTTCCTTTAAGTTATGTTGTCTATAAAGATGGAAGCGAGGCGGATAAAGCTGTTCAGACAGTTTCCGAAACCTACACAGGAACCATAGAACCGGGAGCTACGATAGAATATACTTTCCGGAAAAAAGCCGATATTTCGACTCCGGGTACTTACTTCTTCTTGGGAGAAGTAAAGGAAACATCTGATTGTGATGCCTTTAACAACAAAATGTTCTCTTCAAACAGTGTAATCCATTATGAGGCAGCAACAATCCCTTATGTTGGTGATTTGGAAACAGACCTGGAACGTTCTCAATGGATATTCAATGGCAGTTGGGCAACAGGCAACAACTTTACAGCAGCCAATTCAGCCTATTCCGGAACAGGAGGAATCCGTCATGCCGGTACTGCATCCGGTGATGGCGACTGGGTATTCTCCGGTTGTATCGAAATTCCTGCCGGAACGTATGACTTCGGGTTCTTCTATCGTACTTACTTAAACATTAGCGGAACGTCTACTCCTGAAAAGAACGGACAAGATTTTGAAGTATTTTTAGGTGAAGCTCCTACAACAGAAGCAATGACAATGTCTATATACAAAGCCGAAAAGGCATTAGTCCAGGGAAGAGAATATCAAAAAGTAGTGAAGCAAATCACTATTCCTGCCAATGGGCATTACTATATCGGGGTGAAATGTACATCCACTGCTACATTAAGCAGCTCTCTCTTTATGGATTACTTTACAATCAAAAAACCTGTTACTACCGGATTAAGCATAGAGACAGAGCCGTATATTGCAGATTTTGCCAACAAGGAAAGTGAATGGTATCATTACTATCCTTCAGTGAGCCATTTTGAACAATGGACAGTTGCAAAGGTAAATAATGAAACATTTATGAAAACCCAGGTCACCAGAGATGATGCCCATACTGGTTTGATATATAAGCCATGCCCGGGTGCTTATGTTGCTCCGGTAATAAGCCTGAAGAAAGGTGACATTGTCAAAGCTACTTTTGATTATAGCATTATCATTAAATCAACTGCTCCTGAAAGCACGGAACAGTATGTAAGACTTTATATGGCTGATAAAGACATGCCGGATGCTTTCACCACATTAGTAGCAAGCGGTGATGACAATTCCGGTGACAGAGCCACAGCAAGCGGTAGTATAACTGTTCCGGCCGATGGGCTTTATTATTTCGGTTATATGGTTGAATCTCCCGTTAGTACACAAGCTTTCAACCTCTACTCTACAAAGATTGAGAAGACAGGAAACGATCCGGACGTAGGTGTACAAAACGTAGAGACAGAGGACAACGGATATTACATAAGTGGCCGTACTCTTTATCTGAATGGAGACTACCAAACTATACGTATTTATAACGGAAACGGGCAATTAATACTCAACACAGGGAATACAAGTAAAATAGAACTGGATTCCTATGAAAAAGGTATATATATTCTCTCTCTCACTTCCAGGTTGGCTACGAAGACCAGTAAATTCCTGGTTAAATAACTAACGTTATGTTTCTACAAAAAGGGATGTGTTTACATCAAATACATCCCTTTTTAAAATTTCCACTAAAGAAAAAGTTATTATATGAGTAAAAAATCATTGTTGCTGTTTTGTTTATGTATGTTTTTGGCATGTACAGAATGGATACAGGCACAAAACACTGATGTGAGTGGAATTGTCGTCTATGCAGAAGATGGTGAGCCTGTCATAGGAGCTAATGTACAGGTAAAGGGTACTCAACAAGGCACTATCACAGATATTGACGGGAAATTCCAGTTGAAAGGAATATCGTTATCTGCCAAACTTCACATTACCTACGTCGGGTTAAAGCCCCAAGAAGTGAAAGCAAAACCCAATCTGAGAGTTGCAATGGAATCGGATGCCCAAATGCTTGAAGGAGTAGTAGTAACCGGTATGTCAAAAGTAGATAAACGTTTGTTTACCGGAGCTGCCGATAAGGTGGATGCATCCAAAGCCCGCATAGATGGTATGCCGGATATAAGCCGTTCGTTGGAAGGACGCTCGGCAGGGGTATCTGTACAGAACGTTTCAGGAACTTTTGGTACGGCTCCCAAAATTCGGGTGCGTGGTGCAACTTCCATATATGGTAATTCCAAACCATTGTGGGTAGTAGACGGAGTAATCATGGAGGATGCGGTTGATGTCAGTACTGACGACCTTTCATCGGGAGATGCAGTGACATTAATCAGTTCGGCCATATCGGGTCTGAGTGCAGACGACATAGAGAGTTTCCAAATTCTTAAAGACGGCTCGGCAACTTCCATATATGGTGCCAGAGCAATGGCCGGTGTAGTGGTTATCACAACCAAACGCGGACAGGCAGGGCTTAGTAGTATTAATTACACCGGAGAACTCACATATCGCATGGTTCCACACTATTCAGAGTTCAATATCATGAATTCTCAGGAACAAATGGATGTATACAAAGAGATGGAAGATAAAGGCTGGTTACTGTTTTCAGAGACAGCACGTGCTGCTAATAGCGGCGTTTACGGTAAGATGTATCAGATGATAAATACGTATAATCCCAATACGGATTCTTATCTGCTGGACAATACGCTCGAAGCGCGTTATGCATATCTGGAAAAAGCTGAAATGCGGAATACAGATTGGTTTAATGTTCTTTTCAATCAGAATATTGTCCAGACACATTCTGTCAGTATTTCGACTGGTTCGGAGAAAGCGCGTATGTATGCTTCATTAAGCCTTTACAATGATCCCGGTTGGACGAAAGCCAGTTCTGTAAACCGGTATACAGCCAATATGAATGCCTCTTTTAATCTTTCAGATAAATTGAGCGCTCTGATTTTAGGAAGTGGTTCGTATCGTAAGCAAGTTGCCCCCGGTACGTTAAGCCAACAACTGGATGTGGTAAACGGACAAGTAAAACGCGACTTTGATATAAACCCGTACAGCTATGCGCTGAACACTTCACGTACCTTGCAATGTACAGATGAAAATGGAAAAGAGGTGTATTATACCCGTAACTATGCCGATTTCAATATACTCCATGAATTGGATAATAACTATATCGATTTGAATGTAGCAGATCTTAAATTTCAGGGAGAACTCAAATGGAGACCTGTCAAAGGTTTGGAATTAAGCGGATTGGCTGCTATAAAGTATTCTACTACCGGACAGGAGCATAATATCAAAGATCATTCCAATCAGGCAGAATCATATCGTGCTATGGGGGATGCCACTATTCGCGATAGTAACCCGTTATTGTACACTGATCCCGATCTGATAAATTCTTTGCCTATCACTATTCTCCCGGAAGGTGGCATCTACACTCGTACTGATTATAGTATGAGAGGAATCGATATCCGTGCAACGGCTACTTACAATACAAGTATTAATAACACGCATATTCTGAACCTTTTCGGTGGCTTTGAAAACAGTTCTATTGACCGTACCCGGAGTTGGTTCCGGGGCTGGGGTTATCAATATGATAAAGGCGGTACTCCCTTCTATGATTACAATGTTTTCAAACAGGGTAAAGAGGAAAATACCAATTATTATACTAATGAGGCAACTTATATTCGAAGTGTAGCTTTTTTCGTTATGGGTACCTACTCTTATAAAGGTAAATACACATTAACCGGAACCGGACGTTACGAAGGTACCAATCGTTTAGGTAAATCACGTTCGGCACGTTGGTTGCCGACATGGAATATTGCCGGTGCGTGGAACGTACACGAAGAAAAATTCTATTCTAATTTCTCACATCCGGTTCTGTCGCATGCAACACTCAAAGCATCTTATAGTTTGACTGCCGACCGTGGCCCTGCTTTTGTGACTAATTCGCAAACGATCCTTAACAGTTACTCGCCTTGGCGTCCTTCAGCCAGTGTCACAGAGTCGGGGATGCGCATTACGGAACTTGAGAACAGTGAACTAACCTACGAAAAGAAGCACGAATTCAACGTGGGCGTCGATTTAGGCTTCCTTAATAATCGTATCAATCTTGCAGCGGATTATTACCGGCGTAACAATTTTGACTTGATTGGAGTAATCAATACTCAGGGAGCTGGTGGGACAATTGCTAAATATGCAAATATAGCTTCCATGAGATCGTCTGGTATAGAACTGACTCTCTCTACTCAGAATATAAAGAAGAAAGGTTTCAGTTGGAATACCGATTTTATTTTCTCCAAGACAAAGAATGAGATAACGAATCTGAAATCACATGCGAACGTACTTGATCTGATCTCAGGAAATGGATTCGGACGGGAAGGTTATCCCGTAAGGGCACTTTTCTCCATACCTTTTGCCGGATTGACAGAAAACGGTCTTCCTACTTTTATCAATCAGGATGGTCAAAGAACAATTTCCACTCTGAATTTTCAAGAGTATGAGAAGTTAGGCTTCTTAAAATATGAAGGTCCCACTGATCCCACTATTACCGGAAGTTTTGGTAATATCCTTACTTATAAAAACTTTAAACTGAATGTATTTCTTACCTATTCTTTTGGAAATGTAATCCGTTTGGATCCGGTTTTCAGCAGTGCCTATTCTGATCTTGATGCTATGCCCAAAGAGTTTAAGAATCGTTGGATGAAAGCCGGTGATGAAAATACCACCCATGTACCTACTATTGTAAGTTACCGCATGAACCAGCAGTATGCTTATTTAAATATGGCCTATAATGCTTACAACTATTCGGATGTACGCATTGCTGATGGCGGTTTTATCCGGTTAAAGGAAATTTCTTTGTCCTATGATCTCCCGGTCAAGGTTTTGAGCTTTTTCCGGTTGAATAAATTACAGTTCAAAATACAGGCAACCAATCTCTTCCTGCTATATGCCGATTCAAAGCTAAACGGGCAAGATCCTGAATTTTTCCGTTCCGGTGGTGTATCTACTCCTGTTCCCAGGCAATTCACATTTACTATCAGGTTAGGATTATAAAAACAAGATTAAAAATAGTTACTATGTTTGTAAACACTGAAAACCAACGCTCGTCGGGACGGGTGGTCCCGCCCCTTGCCGCTGGGCGTTCCCCGACCGAAGATTTGTTT
>NZ_CATJGZ010000050.1:0-54352 GCF_949740115.1 Bacteroides sp. 41_26 | reverse complement strand
TACTTCGTCTGCTACTTCATTGAAAGCAAGTACATTTGCACATGTAGCACCTACGTTACCTGCGCCTACTACGGTTACTTTTGACATAATACTTATATTTTAAAAAGTTGATAATTAGTTCTATCTTTTTGCGACGGCAAAAGTACAACGATAATCGTTATTAAAGAAATATTTCCGTAATAATTTTAGTTAAAGAGACAACTCCTGCCAATATGTAGTTGTACTAATACTTCTCTTCTATTAAATCGGCAGTTGTACTTCATCCGAGTGCCAATCGTACTCCGTCCGAATAACAGCTACATTTCATCCGATTATTAACTTACGTGTTCAGGAAAAGAAAACTTAAACAAGCTCTTAAAAGAAAAAACTACGTGAAACGCTGTGTTACTATGTAGTGAAATGATTAAATTTGCAGCGAATTATCATCTAACTAAAGAAACATGAATAAAAAGACCCTGCTCATTATCGCCGTATCGGTATTGGTGATTGCTCTTGTCGGCATCACGTATCTACTGTTCACCGAAAAGCAGAATAATCGCGAACTGGTTGAAGAATTTGCTCTTGAGAAAGAAGATCTGGAAAACGAATATACCCGTTTTGCCCAGCAATATGATGAACTGAAACTTACAGTATCCAATGATTCACTGTCCGTCTTATTAGAGCAGGAGCAAATCAAGACCCAACGTCTTCTTGAAGAATTGCGTACAGTTAAAAGTAGTAATGCCACTGAAATTCGCCGTCTGAAAAAAGAATTGAGTTCATTGCGTAAAATTATGATCGGTTATATCAATCAGATTGACTCTCTCAATAAACTAACTAATCAACAAAAGCAAGTGATCGCTGAAGTAACACAGAAATATAACGCTGCTTCACGCCAGATAAACAATCTATCAGAAGAGAAGAAGAATCTGAATAAGAAAGTAACTCTGGCTGCTCAACTGGATGCTACCAATATTTGGGTAGAACCCAAAAACAAACGTGACAAGAAAGTGAAAAAGGTAAAAGATGTAGTAAAGTTTACTATCGGTTTTACCATTGTCAAGAACATTACTGCAGAAACAGGTGAACGTACATTGTATATCAATATCTACAAACCCAATAATGAAGTGCTGACAAAGAACGCTGCCAATACGTTTGAATATGAAAATCGTTCACTCCCCTACTCTATCAAAAAGTATATTGAATATAATGGAGAAGAACAACCCATCACCGTTTTTTGGAATGTAGAAGAGTATCTCTCTGCTGGCACATACCGCGTAGATATTTTTGCAGATGGTACTATGATTGGTTCACAACGGTTCACCCTCGAATAAGTGCTTTTCCATACGTCAAAGGTATGACAAACAATTGAAGTATTTATTCAAAAAGTGGTTTTGTAAAGAAAATACCAATATATTTGACGTCCCATTACAATATATGTTACTGCAAATAACAATATATGTAATGGGATGTTGTATATAATGACAAATGTGATCCGTATATTTATATGCCCGGCTGGCCCAGATATATTTAAAAAATCTCTCATATCAGTGGATAAAAGATCTTTTTCCAAGAAAAGTTTTTTTAGTCAGCTCCAAGATAATTCCGTAATTAATTACCAAAACTTTCCGAACAGCCCGTTTATTCAAATAAGTATCTTACAATAATCAGTATTTGCCGAAATATGCTTTTAGAGGAAGATGAGTACTAGGGGTACATTCTACGATTAATATTGGATCTATTTCATCTTCTGGAATTATCAATGAAATTACATTGGTATTTCCTATACCGTCTCTGTAAGCTCGAATTGAAAGTATACCACCTGAATATACATCGACTTCTGCTGTGCGTTCAATTAAATTCTGACCAGTCAACAGCAATATTCCTTGACCATAATCCGTACACAATGGTTTTCCATCTAATTCTATAATCAACATCCCATTCCAGTTGGGATTAGATACATAGATTTTCATGTTTTTTATGACTCTATTTTCCGTAATAAGGTTTTGAGGCCAATCTTTATTCAATTGGCCCCATAGGTTGGATGTACATAAAAAGACAAAAAGTAATAATATAACTTTTGTGATTTTCATAAACGTAAGTTTTAAAGGATGATACAATCGTGTTTATATAAAACATTTGAAGAGGTAATGTTACCAATCAATAGTCCTATTGAATTTAAATCGACCAATAAAAAAATAAGGAAACTACTATATTATCAAAATAGTAATATGTAAAAAAAGGAAAGAGCCTGGTATAACACCAGGCTCTTATACTCGTTAGAAATATTAATTCGTCCAACTCAACAGAGATGTTTTCAGTCTCTATTTATTACAAATAATATTTAATCTTATAGCAAATCAATTCTTAAGAACTTTGATTGTACGAACCTCTTTACCTTCTTTCATTACTTTAATTAAGTAAATTCCATTAGTTCCAAGAGTAATACGCATGTTTTGACCTGCATAAATAGCCTCTGCCTTCTGGGTAACAAGCATTCCGGAAACATTATACACAGCAACCTGATAGTTACCATCTTCAGCAAATTCTACAAAGAGAACATCATCTACGGTATAAGTATGCAGCTCACCCGCTTCTTTTTCTTCAATTCCCGTAGGATCAATAACGGAGAATACCGGATAATCCTTAGAATCTAATCCAAGTGTGTTTTCAAGTGTCAAAGTTACAGTATAATCACCTTTCTCTGCATAAGTAAGCTTAGCAGAACCAACAATATCATTACCGGTAGCGTCACTGATTATAGCACGTTTAGTTTTCCACGTAGGCAAAGTTTCAATCTTATATGCAGATCCGGGAATAAACGGAGTACCGGAAATATAAAGAGGATTCTGAGGAGTTTGAGTTCCTGAGCCTTCCAATTCTCCTGCAACAATTTTAAATACACAAGCCTTCGCTTCAGGTTTAGTACCCTTCGCTACAAAGAAGTTACTTTCATCTGTATCTGTATCAAAATCCCAATAAGCCAATACATTTTCCGGAAGATTATCAGCATTAAGCCCAGCTTTAGAAGCCTGAATGTCTTCTTCACTCATAACTCCGTTCCAAACCTGCAATTCGTCCACTATACCGTTATTGAAAGTAGGATTCGATCCACGACCGCCACCTAAGCCCATCCAATAGGTGGAAGGAAGAGCAAAACGTATAGAGCACCAATCTTCGGTTGTTCCTTTTGCATTAGCAAACTCCCATGTGGACTCCTGCAAAATACCGTTAAGATAGAATTTAGAACGGAATTTACTATCCTCGTTGTATTCAAATGTCAATACAATGTGATTCCATCCATTAGGTGTAACTATAGTTTCAGGGAATACATATTTAAGTTCAGCAGAACCACCGGCAGTTGAACTACGGAAAGTATATGAATCCAATTTACCTTCAGAGTTAATATTAGACCAGAACCACCCCCAGTTATTAACAGGCCAAGTAGCTGTACGGTCTTCAATACTAAAGAATGCCGTACTACCTGGTAAAGAAGTAAATCTTACCCATGCAGAAACAGAGAATGACTGGTAAGAACCTATTCCTAAGGGTTGAACCGGGCCACCTACCCAACCTTCATCAATTTCTACACCACGTGATGCAGCACCATTCGCTTTTCTACCTGTATAGCCAAGAGTCAATTTATCACCGACTTCGATTTTAACAGATGATTCTCCTGCTTCCTCACTACCAACTGTCAAGCTTTGGATTTGAGGCAAAGCACCTACATCCCAACCTGTAATCTGTACGTAATAATTAAAACGACGGGTACCGTTTGACTCGATTACCTCAAGATCATATCCGCCAAGTTCTTCAATACCATTTGCTACAGAAAATTTAACAGTTTCACTTGCTTGGGCCACAACATTACCATCACTATTATAAAGTTTCCAGTCAGCAGCCGCATGACGAGGATCTACATAAGAGATTTCAAAATCTTCACCTGGTTTAATTGTAGTTTTATTAATCTGGATATCATCCATAGTAGTATAGTCACCCATATCCATATAGTCACTCCATGCTATCTCAGAGTCAGTTTTAGTATCAACCGATACAGCCGACACACCAAGACGTATACGTTGTACTCCCTGCATGTCAGTAGGAATAGAATAATACATACCTGCCCAAGAAGTAGTAATACCCATAAATACAGGTTCACCACCTTCTTGTTGTGCATACAACTTAAACATAGAAGCGTTTACATCGATATTATAAACAGGAGAACCGGTTTCTTTATTGTTAGCCATATTGAAAATCACTTTAGCATCAACCCCTTTATAGTGATTACCAAGTACTTTCGCTACAGTAATTTCAGGTTTGGAAGGAACAGTAACTGCACCACGGGTAATGGAAAACTCTCCAAGATAAAGTTCCAGATTTTCAGCATTCGTAAAATGAAGACCAATCATCGCGATCTCTTTATTATTAAGTGCTATAAGAGTACCGCTAACTTTAAATGTCTTTTCAACCCAAACCTCATCATCGGCTTTGTCAGAAACAGAAATTACTTTAAGATTACTTTCTCGCAAAATTTCTGTTTCATTACCTTTAGCAGATAAAATCAAGTTAACATCAGTCTGTCCATTCACAAGTTTGTAACGAACAGTAATTACATCATTAGTTTTCAACCCAAACTCTGTTTTGAAAAGATGCAGATATTCATTAGCACTCGATCCGAAGATACGAAGACAAGAACCACCTACATAAGCATCATCCCACGTAAACTGGGCATCTAATCCATTGGCCACAGTCTCTTTACCCATGAATGAAGAAGCAAACCAATAACGCCACGTAGGAAGATAATCTTGTACACCTATATTATACCATTCATTGTTATTCTGACGTTCGCCTTTCCAATTGAAAAAACGACCATTACCAAGATTAAAGAATGTTACAAACGGTTCTTCAGAAAGATCCCATTTCAAAGAGCTGCGTGCAGACATAAATGCTGACATACCAAACCACTTTTCATCGGGGAAGTGACTACGTGAATTATAAACCTCGATTTCTTTCACCGGATTACGATTACCGTTAGTAAAAAACATATCAAGAATCTCTTGGTATGTAGCCTGTTTAGCCATGTCCGAACTACCTTTTTTAGAACGTCCAGCCCAAAGCATATTGTAATCGTGAGCTCCCCACAGACCAATAGACATCGGATACTGGGTAAGAGTAGTCCAAGTAGAAGGATCTCCTCCCTGCATATTGAATCCGGCATAAATATCCAACGGATTACGACCGGGAGCAACAGTTTCAATATTGGAAAGAGAATTTAATACTCTTGAACTCCACCAATTGTAATTAAAGAAAAGAGATGTACGTATATGTTCACCATCTCCAAATGTTTCTTTATTATGATTACCAATACCTGTATCG
The DNA here is from genome assembly GCF_949740115.1 of Bacteroides sp. 41_26. Classification (NCBI taxonomy): domain Bacteria; kingdom Pseudomonadati; phylum Bacteroidota; class Bacteroidia; order Bacteroidales; family Bacteroidaceae; genus Bacteroides; species Bacteroides sp. 41_26. The sequence continues at coordinate 48,997 of NZ_CATJGZ010000050.1, read as the reverse complement.
AAACTTATACCACCATTATCATTGGTTCCGTCATACCAGAAGTTTTCTGCCAATTGATTACCATGCTCAACAAGATATTTATGAATAAATTCATGTTGGGTACGAAGAAGGGGTAAAGCACTGGCCATACCATAGAACTCTGAATTATAGCCAAGCCCATCCACTCCATGATAATAAAGAAATTTAGCCAATTTTTCATTATCAAGAGCAACTTGATTATTTAAAGCTTGTCCCCAAGCACCGTCATTTGCACTAATACCTGCATTAGGAATACTTGCAACACCAGATACACCTACACCATTTTTATGGGCAACATCCGCAAAACCACCAGGTACCCAACCATGAGGTGAAGTCCAGTTACCATAATGAGTTACATAAGACCATGTACTAAATACTTCTGAATCAAATACACCGTTTGGACGTGCATTCACATTCCCTCCGGTAGCAGTACCTACAGGAACCCAAAAAACAAGTTTTTTGTCATTAGCCTCAGTTAAAGATTCATTAATCTGAGTTGCAGAATTACGAAAACGCTCTTTAGGTTTCACACGAGAAATGTAGAAGTTTTCATCTTCAAATAAAGGAGTACCGGGAGTCCAATCATTCACATAGCCAGCTAAACCTGCGCTATTAGGCCAAAACATGTACTCTTCTTTCAGTTGCTGCGCATTGGCAGAAAAAGAAAGTGCCACAATTCCGGAAATTAAAAGTAAATTTCTTTTCATGGGAATAGTTTTTAAGTTAAAAAATAATTAATTTAAACAAATTGGAAGTAATTTCAAATATTTGTTCATATTGAAGCAGGAGGCTCAAAATATCTAAGTTTCAAACCTCCTACCAATGTGTTATCGAACTCCTAATACATTTTCTGCTTTAAGCGTAAATGTTTTATTATCAACTTCAAATGAAAGATCAAACGAAATCAATGCATCTGTATCGCGAGAAGCAATAGTCACACTTCCTGAAGTCGCACTTACTTTTGCCCCATCAATTTCAATATCTGTTTGGTGATCACTGACAGAATAAGTTCCATCATAGTTATCATCTTTACCCACACCGGCCAATGTAATCATAATAAGTTCATAGCCGGATTCAGGAGTAATCAATATCACAAGATCATCTTTGTCAGAATACACAACGGTATTTTCATAATCTGTATTAGAAGAAGTATACAACATATTCTCCTGTAAACCAATCACTTTAACAGAAGCTGCATCAGATCTAACACCATTTACTTCCACCCTTACCGTAGTTGTACCTTCAGCAATAGCAGTAATTATACCTCTACTTCCTTCTACTGGGGTCGCAGTAAGTATGGATGGATCAAATGATTTCCAAATCACATCATAAGGATTAGTCCCACCTGAAACTGTAGTAACATTAACACCCCACTCAACAGACTGACCGACAAACAGAGTACGATTATTAGTAGATTCCCACAATACACTCTTGATGGATTCAGTAATAGTAACAGGTATTTCGAGTGTCTTGTCACTGGATGTCAATACAAGCTTTGTTGCACCCACCTTAAGTCCTTTCAGAGTTATCATATTTCCATCATATTTGCCTACTTCTACAACCGTAGGATCTTCCGCTATCACTTTTGGTTTATGGTAAGCATAAGAAGTAGAAGGAACAACTCCTGTAGTCAACATAAGTACATCACCCATAGACATAGAAACCGAAGAACGATCTACTGTAATTTCATCTACAGGATAACGGGTTTTATAATTCTGAACTGTAAAAGTTGCCACCAGTACCGTATCCGGAGTAATACAATGAAATTCCGCTTCCCCTTCATCAATCCCCGAACGTACAGTCAACACGGCATCAAATCCTTGGTTCTCAACAAATTCTTCCTCCATTCTTGTAACTACTACTGAACTACCTGATATAACTTCCCAACGATATGCCTTATAAGCAGCTTCAATATCCTCCTTAGCCCCGCTTTCAATATTCATGGCCACACGTATCGTAGCTTCCGAATTTATATCCATATTCGTTTCATTAGTATAAGCAAACCATTGTGGCAGTACACTTTTATCTGGTCTTGTATCAAGATAAGGCATATCAGCATATTTTTCACCATAGAAAGTAGCATAAATCACCGGCATTAATAGAACACTGCAACTTGCACTCTGAGCGGTGGCCTGTTCCCCTATCGAAACAGTAATTTTACCTTCACCGGCACTACGTGGGGCAGCATAATGAATCGCCACAAGTCCCGCTTCTTTATCTATTGTCATCGGAATTTTGTACTCTTCAAGCCCTTCAATTGTATATTGAGGTGTAAAATCTTCAAGAAGTTCTTTAGGTGAAACTGCAAATAACACAGAATCATGAGTAATATCATAACTACGTTTGGAGGAAATTACAATCCCCTCTTCATTTACAGGAGTAATACCTTTAGGAAGATTGGTAGTAACAGTCACAGAAGTAAGAGCATATTTACCATTTACAAGCTCCGCTTTAAGTTTAGTCTCTTTCCCTTGCGCACCTAACACACAAACGATTGCCGTATCGCCAAGTATTTTTGCGACTTTTTCATCCAATACAGACCATGCAACCGATGTATTGATGCGATCACCACTCAAATTAGTAACTAATGCCGATATTTTTATCGTATCACCCACTCTCAAAATAATATCCGTTGGATTAAGGGTTATATATACCTCAGTTGCACCGTCAAGCGTATCGTCTTCATTACATCCGACGAAAATCCCCATACATAGGATGGCTATCAAAAAGAATATTATGTTTCTATATAGTTTCATCTGATATATTTATTAAAAGTTTACTGGAATTACTATCTGACAATCATTATCTTCACTCGTTTCCCCACGCTGTTCAGTCGGCACATCCCAAAATACTCGCGTACCACCGTTATTAGGACCACCAAGGGCTTCCACAAGTGAAGCTATCTCAAGAGTGTTATTAGAGGTTTCTACCAAAGGAATCCGACGTAGTTGAAGTTCAGTATCCACCCCCGGCATATTGTTAAGAAAAACAGGGAACAAACGCGGATATCCCGTACGACGGAATGTAGTCCATGCCTCTGCACTCATCGGGAAATTAGCAATATACTTCTGAGTAATGATTTTTTCCAGTTTCAGCTCATCAGAATCTGCATCATTCCATTTTACATCCACTTTCACACGCCCTTTAATATTATGAATTTCATTAAGCGGGTCCTTATAATCTACATCCTTAACCTCTGTCCGATTGATATATTCATTAATTGTATTCTGATCAGTAACTCCATTCTCTTCTAAAGCAAGACGAATACCGGCTTCATAAAAATCTTTAGCAGTACCTCCCATATTCCATCCTCTTAGAGCACCTTCGGCACGTAGTAACAAACATTCTGTACGCTTGAAAAAAGACTGATGCATATATTTAAATTCGTCGGTTAATGTAGCAAAAGGACCATAACCACCTTTATCTTTTCCCGTAGTATTATTATTTCTCATATTAATACCGGGACGCATCCCATATACGTCAATAGGAGCCGCCACACCTGAATTTTTGTCTTTAATAGGATATGCATTCGTATCAAACCAACGTGTCAATAGTGGATTTCCAAAGTGTTTAAGAATATTTTCCAATGACGCACCCAGACGAAGATCATGCCATTCATTACAAATCCTCCATAAGCAACATGAAATCTCACTGGTTGGATAGTATGCTATATCTTTATCATCGTTTAGGGTTAAGACACCTATCTCATCGGCTACTGCTTCTTCAGCTTTTTGTTGGGCTTTACCAACATCATACTTCACTATATTCATAGCCATACGAAGTTTGATACTATTAGCAAACTTCACCCAACGTCGCCAATCACCATAAGAAATTGTCTTATTAGGATCTTCTATCTTTTCTAATTCAGCTTTTGATGGCTGTCGTTCTTTAAGGATAGTGATAGCCTCATCAAGATCTTTAAAAATAATATCATAAATATCAACTCCCTTTTCATAAGTCAACGGTGGAATACGATTTACATTACGCCAATCAGTAAAAGGAGCAGCCCCATAGAAGTCAACAATCTCATGTGCGGAATACGCTTGAATTATCAACCCGACAGCACGCCATTCAGGTTTTCCAAGTTCAGTAGCATGAAAAATAGCATTAACGGACTGTGTAAAAATCTGATTATCCATAGGACCACCAAGGTAGTCATTGGGATATGTATAAAGAGTAGGTAGCGGACCACCAAAAGTAAAAGTACCTTTCGAAGTAGTCCAATATCCGGCATAGTTGTCAATACTATTGGCACGATAATATTGATACTTATGAGGAGCCCAACTACCATTAGGTTCATGAGAATAATTAATCATAAAAGGAATAGCACCACGAAGTTCTTTTTCAAGAACAGTAATATCAGTAGCTCCCGCACCTGCTTCATTGCTATTATCCATATCTTCTTGCTTGCCTATCATCCAAGGATATTCTTCCTGAAACTGGTCACCACAACTGATAAGCATACCTGTTGACAGTAAAGACCCGGCAAAGAAACCAATTGAATATATTATTTTTTTCATTTTTGTATTTTATTTTTAAGAAGACATACTTATTTAAAAGTTGAATTTTAGTGTCAATGCATAACTGCGTGTAGTTGGCAATGAATAACAATCAATACCAGAATAACCATTAGCAGCTGATACAGAGATATCTGGATCAATTGGCGAATCTTTATAAATAAAGAATGCATTCTTTATAGAAAACTGTGCAGTCAATCCCGTATTCTTACCAAGTAAGTTTGAAAAGTTATAACTTAAAGAAATATCACGCATACGCAAATTGGTAGCATTGTAAACATGATCTTCCATAGGATAAGCACCAATAGTAGTATAATAGTTCTCAACAGGAACCTTATTACCAGAACCATCAGGAAGCTCTTTTAAAACATATTCTTTTCCGTTTTGCGTAACACGCTCACCTTTCAAACGATCGTGAGCCGAGCGTTCGGAAAGACCGAACAAATCAAGATCAGGTTCTGTAAGAGACATAACCTTTCCACCAATACGTCCGTCAATAAGGAAATACAAATTAAAGTTCTTCCAAGAGAAAGTATTGTTCCATCCAAGAGTAACAGGAGAAGTGGTATTACCTACATAAGTCTCATATTTACCAGACTCCATCACAGGTACAGCGTTCTCATAATCACCTGCACCGTTTATTTTTATATGTCCGTTTTCGTCACGAGCAAAGGAGTTTACATAAATATCTCCATAACGTCCTCCTTCAATATACTTAATCTTAAATGCATTGGTTCCCATTTCTACAATATAAGGTACTCCACTTTCTGTTTTATAAGTTTCCAAAATACGATTGTCGTTCCAAGCAAAATTAAAACCTGTTTGCCAACGCCAATCATGATTAATATTCCAACGGTAACCTGCAGAAAACTCAAGACCATAATTACGAATCTTACCAGTATTCACAGGTTTAGATTCACCATTGGCTGTACTAACGTAAAGAAATTGATTACGAAGTGTAGAATTATAATAAGTAATATCAAAATTGAATTTATTATCAAATAACCATACATCAAGACCTGTTTCAAACGAAGTTGTAGTTTCAGGTTTAGGATCATCAAATAATGGCGGACGAGTATTTACAGTACCATTACCGAAATTATAACTTTGGCGGGAAAAAAGAGTGTTGGGTATAGGATTACCCACAACAGACCAACTTCCACGCCATTTTAACTGATTAAGCCAATCTAAATGAGGTAAAAATTTATCCAAAAGCACATTAACACCAGCTGAATAGTAATCGAAAGACTTGTATCCAGACCCTTGAGTAAACTGTTGAAATGATTGTGCCCACTCTAAACGATAACTACCGTCAAAATATACTTTATCAAACAGTCCAATAGAAGCTGTTGCAAAAACAGCTGTACTCCAATCGGAATAATTCCAACTATCATTAGCGGATGTCGCACTACCATTTGGATTATTGGGACGACTATACTTACTATTTTGAGGAACAAATGCATTGGGTATACCACAAGTATCAATATTAGTAGTAATAGATGTATTACGACTATAATGTCGAGTAAAACTAGTACCCACTGCTACATTAACATCTACTTTATCATCCAGACGTTCGTTATAAGAAACCATATGATCGTTATAAATATCACTTGTACGTGAGTCACTTGAATAATATTTACCACCTACATAATCAAAGCCTACACGATTCATCCCTGCATATTCTTCATTCAGATTATTTTGAAGTACATAGTCTACACTAAACCGTGTCTGATATTTTATATTCTTCCAGATAATAGCATCTAGAGTGATGTTCCCCATTATACGATCACGTTTCTGTACGTCATTATACATATTAGCTACCCAATATGGATTATTTAAATATTGATCATACCAATACCAAGTCTGGACAGGTTGTCCTGCTAACTTAGGATTTCCTTTTTCCGGATCGCTTACTATATTATCCGCTCTTGTTCCAATATGTTTATAATTATGCTTAAAATAGCGCATATCAATATCAGCAGGAGTACGATACAATGGATAAAGTGTACTCAAAGCCTTACCGACTACCGGAGCATTATTTGTTTTTTGGTGTATCCAGTTAAGACTTGTACTGATATTGACACGTTTATCAAACAAAGAGAATGCCTCCTTGAGCATCACATTGTTACGACGGAAATCATTATTAGGAATAAGTCCTGTTTGATACGTATTATTATAAGAGAAATATGTACGGGAATTTTCCGTACCACCACTAAGTGTTATACCGTTATTAAGTGTTACGCCTAAATTAAAAAAGTCTTTTATAGAATTACGGGCAGACTTCATTAGATATGGAGCAGACGCCACATCATCTGCCGAACGTGTACCGATTTCAGGTCCCCATGCCGACCACTGATTATTATCACTAATACCAAAAAGCTGCTGAGTATGAGGATACATAGCGATTGTCTCAACAGATGTACTACTGGAAACATCTACTTTTACAGTACCGGAAGCACCAGATTTAGTGGTGATAACAATTACACCATTATTAGCAGCACTACCATAAAGTGCAGCAGCATTCGGTCCTTTAAGAATAGTCATATTTTCAATGTCCTCAGGATTAATAGTAGACAGTAAATCATCGCCACTACGTCCACCACCATAAGCTATTCCATCAGTGACTTGGGACCCCATACCATCTTGCATAGGCACACCATCAATAACAATTAATGGCTGATTGGTTCCAAGAATGGAAGTGGAACCGCGGAGTACTATTTTAGAAGCTCCACCACCTGCACCTGCATTATTAGGAGTAATAGTAAGCCCCGCACTCTTTCCCTGAAGTGAATTAATGAAGTTCGTTTCTTTAATACGGGTCACTTCATCATTTTTAATAGTTTGCGCTGCATAGGTAAGAGTTTTAGCCTCGCGGGTGATTCCCATAGCTGTCACAACCACCTCATTCAAAACCTGAGTATCTTCTTTCAGAACAACATTAAAAGAACTAATACCAGCTATTGGTAATACAGCCTTTTGATAACCTATGTAACTAAACTCAAGTACAGCCTTATCATCTGGAACTTCTATGGAATAATTACCGTCAATATCAGTTATAGTTCCCGTAGCAGTTCCTTTCACTAATACACTTACCCCAATCAATGGCTCTCCATAATTATCAGAAACCAGCCCCTTAATAATACGCTTATTCTGTTGAACTTCTTCTTTTACAGCCTTAGTACCTTTAGAAGAATAAAGCACCAGATAATCATTCTTTACCGTAAATGTTGCATTAGTGTTTTCCAGTAAATCCGCCATAACAGAAGATAATTTCTGATAATTCACTTTCACTGAAACAATTTGGTCAGGGTTCACATCTTTAGTATTGTATACAATACGTAGTGAAGTTTGACGACCGATCTCATTCAATACTTTACTTAAAGGAACATTCGTAAAATCCAAACTTATTGTTACATCATTTTGTGCTGTAGCATACGTAAAGAATGGAACAAAAAGAAATAGGGAAAACAACAAGAGTTCAATCTTGTACTTTAGATTTTTTTTCATTGGGCATTTTTTAACGTTAACAAAATACTTATTACCTTAATCGTAGATGTACATTTTGTACTAAATACAAATTTTCTTCCATTAACTTTTTTCATTCATGTTCTTCATTATTCAATATAAAACAATATATATTAATTTTAATTCTCATTTTAAGGTTATATATTAATATTACAATCCAAAAACAAATGATACTAAACAAAAAAAGTATTTTATTATATTATTTATACCCAAATCTGATTATTGAAAAATAAATGTAGCAAACTAAGTAAAGTAAATCCTTTGATGAGTAAGATCAACACACAAAAGATAGTATCTATCATTAGTTCCGTAATTCCGTCTTATTATCCTATAAAAGAAGTATCCTTATTATTATACTCAAAAAAACTTAAATCATTTTGCCAATTCATAGAAAGCCTCTACTTTTGCTTCGTTGTTTATGCAATTATTATTCTACTAATCGCAAGAGAAAAACAGGAAATCTTCATAAACAAAGTAGTTGAATTTTATGTTGTAAAAAAAGAAGTATCACCTTTATAATACGCAAGATGCAATGAAAAAATTATTCATTCTGACAATTCTGCTAAACATTTTCTTTTCAACAAAAGCACAGAGTATACTCAACTTAGATAGTTGCCGTGCATTGGCTTTGGCTAATAATAAAGAGTTACTCATCAGTAATGAGAAAATAAATGCTGCACATTACCAGCGAAAAGCTGCTTTTACCAATTATCTTCCCAATATCTCGGCAACGGGAGCCTACATGAGAAATCAAAAAGAGTTTTCGCTATTAAATGATGCTCAAAAGGGTGCGTTATCAGGGTTAGGAACCAGTATAGGAGGTCCTTTACAACAAGCAGGACAAGCCGTTTTAGGACAACTCCCCCCTGAATTAGCACAAAAGCTCGCCCCGGTCATCACACAAATGGGAAACGAAATGATCCCTGCTCTCAACGGAGCAGGAGAATCTTTGGTAGATGCCTTTCGCACTGACACCCGAAATGTATATGCAGGTGCCATTACCTTGACACAACCCCTCTATATGGGAGGTAAAATCCGTGCTTACAACAAAATCACTAAATATGCTGAAGAGCTGGCGCGCCAGCAACACCATTCTGGCTTACAAGAAGTTATTTTAAGTACAGATCAGGCTTACTGGCAAGTGGTTTCACTGGTAAATAAGAAGAAATTGGCAGAAGGATATCTGGAGCTTCTTCAGAAATTAGATAGCGATGTAGAGAAGATGATTGCCGAAGGGGTAGCAACTAAAGCCGATGGATTATCTGTACGTGTGAAAGTAAACGAAGCCGAAATGACACTGACTAAAGTAGAGGACGGACTCAGTCTTTCAAGAATGTTGCTTTGTCAACTATGTGGTCTTGATTTAACTACTCCTATCATGCTAGCTGATGAAAATATAGAAGATTTGCCGCTGTTAAAATCAAATGCACAATTTGACATGACCACTGCCTATGCCAATCGTCCGGAGATACGTAGCCTGGAACTTGCAACTCAAATATATAAGCAGAAAATAAACGTAACCCGTGCCGAACATCTGCCCTCGGTAGCATTAATGGGAAACTACATGGTTACTAACCCTTCTGTCTTCAACGGCTTTGAAAATAAATTCAAAGGAATGTGGAATGTAGGTGTTATGGTACAATTACCTATCTGGCACTGGGGAGAGGGAATGTATAAAGTAAAAGCGGCAAAAGCAGAATCCCGCATCGCACAATATCAGTTGGAGGATGCGAAAGAAAAAATAGAGTTACAGGTTAACCAAGCTGCCTTTAAAGTAAACGAGGCCACCAAGAAACTGGTAATGGCTGAAAAGAATCAAGAGAAGGCAGACGAAAATCTGCGCTATGCCCGTTTGGGATTTCAAGAGGGTGTTATAGCTACCAGCAATGTACTCGAAGCTCAGACCGCCTGGCTATCTGCCCAATCAGAGAAAATAGACGCTCAGATAGATGTAAAACTGACGGAGATATATCTACAGAAGTCATTAGGAACACTTAAATAGTGGACAGTTGACAATTGACAATTGACAGTTAGCTGCGCTGTCAACTATTAATTTGCGATTGTCAATTGTAAACTGTAAATTAAATAACTGTAAACTATAAACTGTAAATTAAATAAGTAAATAACAATAGTTGAAAACGAGTTGTTTTGCACACCTGCATAGCAACTGTCAATTGTCAATTAAATAACTAAATAACAATGGCATCACAAAAATCACAGAACAGCAATATGCTGCTTGCATTTCTTACTCTGTTGGGAGTTATTGCATTGGTTGCAGTCGTTGGTTTCTTCATGCTCCGCAAAGGACCGGAGATTATCCAAGGGCAGGCAGAGGTAGATGAATATCGTGTATCGAGTAAAGTCCCGGGACGTATCCTTGAATTTCGTGTAAAGGAAGGACAAACCGTACAAGCGGGAGATACCCTCGCTATTCTTGAAGCACCGGACATTGCTGCAAAAATGGAGCAGGCACGTGCCGCAGAAGCTGCTGCACAGGCACAAAATGAAAAAGCAATCAAAGGAGCACGCCAGGAACAAATACAGGCTGCATACGAAATGTGGCAGAAGGCTCAGGCAGGTGTTGATATTGCCGAGAAATCATACAAACGGGTTAAAAACCTGTTTGAACAAGGAGTTATGCCAGCACAGAAATTAGATGAAGTGACTGCACAACGTAATGCGGCTATTGCTACAGAGAAAGCAGCAAAAGCCCAATACACAATGGCGAAGAACGGTGCCGAACGTGAAGATAAAATGGCTGCTGCCGCTCTTGTAGAACGTGCTAAGGGAGCTGTGGCAGAAGTAGAGTCTTACGTTAAAGAGACTTTCCTCATTGCACAAGCGGCTGGAGAGGTTTCCGAAATATTCCCTAAAGTAGGTGAGTTAGTCGGTACCGGAGCGCCCATCATGAACATTGCCATTCTGAAAGATATGTGGGTAACCTTCAACGTACGCGAAGACCTGTTGAAGAACCTCACTATGGGAGCAGAATTTGAGGCCATTGTTCCTGCACTGGACAACAAAGCCATCAAACTAAAGGTAGATTATATGAAAGACCTGGGTACTTATGCAGCCTGGAAAGCAACTAAGACAACCGGTCAGTTTGACTTGAAGACCTTTGAAGTACGTGCCCGCCCCATGGAAATTGTAGAAGGGTTGCGCCCGGGCATGTCGGTGATTATTAAGAAATAATTGAATAATGTGCCAATTGGATAATGTGCCAATATGCCAATTGGCTGCGCTATGATACTGTGCAATAAGGCAAGGAAGGTGTACTGCTGTCGCGTAATATATTGGTAAGTAGTACTTCAAATTTAGTTCGTACTATGACAGCGTTTTATTGAAACGCAAATAATCGCAGATTTTCGCAGATTAAATAGCTGCGCTATACTTGAGCGATGATATGTTTTGCGTGAATCTGCGAGTTTCTGCGTTTCAATAATAGCATCATATAATGATGAACGATTACTTATATTATTTAATTGGCATATTGGTATATTGGCATATTATCCAATTGACACATTATTAATTAGAACACTATTCATATGAAAGAAAGAGAAAAGAAATACATAGCCTTGTGGCTGGTCATGAAGCGCGAATGTCGCCGCCTCGTGTCACGTCCGCTTTATCTCTTTTGCATGGTTATTGCACCTCTGTTCTGCTACATATTCTTTACTACACTTATGGATTCGGGGCTGCCTACCAACCTGCCTGTAGGTGCGGTAGATATGGACCAGTCAGCCACCTCCCGAAATCTGATCCGTAATCTGGATGCTTTCGGACAGACGGCAGTAGTAGCACATTACGGAAGCGTGGCCGATGCCCGTATTGCCGTGCAGGAAGGAAAGATTTATGGCTTCTTCTATATCCCCAAAGGACTATCGGCAGATGCGCAAAGCCAGCGTCAGCCCAAGATTTCATTCTATACCAACAATTCCTACCTCATAGCCGGTTCATTACTCTTCAAAGATATGAAGATGATGAGCGAACTGGCGGCCGGAGCTGCCGGCCGTTCGGTACTTTATGCCAAAGGAGCTACCGAAGACCAGGCAATGGCTCTGTTGCAACCCATTGTGATTGATACACATCCGCTGAACAATCCCTGGCTGAACTACTCCGTTTATCTGTGTAACACGCTGGTACCCGGCGTACTCATGCTGATGATATTCATGATCACCGTCTACTCCATCGGTACGGAAATAAAAGACCGCACCGCCCGTGAATGGCTTCGCATGAGTAACAACTCCATATACATTGCATTGGCGGGTAAGTTACTGCCCCACACGGTGATATTCTTCATTATGGGTATCTTCTATAATGTGTACCTGTATGGTTTTCTGCATTTCCCGTGCAACAGCGGCATCCTGCCCATGATACTGGCTACCCTTTGTCTGGTGCTTGCTTCCCAATGTTGTGGGGTGGTGATGATAGGTACACTGCCAACACTGCGTCTCGGATTGAGTTTTGCTTCCTTATGGGGAGTTATCTCGTTCTCCATTTCCGGCTTCTCATTCCCGGTAATGGCAATGCACCCGATTCTTCAGGCATTAAGCAACCTGTTTCCGCTGCGCCATTATTTCCTGATCTATGTAGACCAGGCACTCAACGGTTACAGTATGGCCTATTCGTGGCCCAACTATATGGCATTACTGATATTCATGATGCTCCCCTTCCTGGTGGTTCACCGCCTGAAAGAAGCATTGATATACTATAAATACGTACCCTAATGAAAGATATAACATTCAAAGAGAAAGTGAAACAAGGCATCAACGACCTGTTTTACATTTGGCTGCGAGAGTTCCGTACTACTTTCCGTGACCAGGGGGTACTTATCTTCTTTGTACTCGTACCACTGGTATACCCGCTCATCTACGGATTCATTTATACGAACGAAGTGGTACGCGAAGTTCCCGCCGTTGTCGTGGATGCTTCGCGAAGCTCACTAAGCCGTGAGTATCTGCGGAAAGTAGACGCTACTCCGGATATCAATATTGTGGCCTACTGTGCCGATATGGAAGAGGCTCAACAGATGTTGAAAGACCGGTTGGCTTATGGTATCATCTATATCCCTTCGGAATTCAGCCAGGATATTGCACGGGGCAAACAAACACAAGTCAGCATCTATTGTGACATGAGCGGATTGCTCTATTACAAGAGTATGCTGCTTGCCAATACAGCCGTGTCTCTGGATATGAACCGGGACATCAAGATAGAACGCGCGGGCAACACCACTGCCCGGCAGGACGAAATCACCGGTTATCCGATAGAGTACGAAGATGTTGCCTTGTTCAATCCCACCAATGGTTTTGCCGCTTTCCTGATCCCGGCCGTATTGATTCTGCTGATACAACAGACATTATTGCTTGGTATCGGTCTCTCGGCAGGAACTGCCCGGGAGAACAACCGTTTCAAAGATCTTGTACCCATCAACCGCCACTATAACGGAACATTGCGTATCGTTATGGGGAAGGGATTGAGTTACTACATGGTTTATTCGTTGGTATCAGTATATGTACTCTGCGTAGTTCCGCGCATATTCAGTCTGAATCAAATCGGGCAACCCGGTACCCTGGCACTGTTCATGCTGCCCTATCTGGCGGCCTGTATCTTCTTTGCCATGACCGCTTCCATAGCTATCCGCAACCGGGAGACGTGTATGTTGCTTTTCGTATTCACCTCCGTTCCCCTGTTGTTCATTTCGGGAATATCCTGGCCGGGAGCCGCCATCCCTCCGTTCTGGAAGTACTTCTCCTATATTTTCCCGTCAACGTTCGGCATTAATGGGTTTGTATGCATCAACAATATGGGAGGTACGCTTAGCGAAGTAGCATTTGAATACAAAGCCTTGTGGCTGCAAACCGGATTCTATTTCCTTACCACTTGCCTCGTATATCGCTGGCAGATTTTGATGAGCCGCAAACACGCGATCGAGCGGTATAAAGAGCTGAAAGAAAGGGAGAAGGGAGAATTGAGAAGGGAGAAGTAAGGAAAGAGTTCGCCATCAATAGAGAGGGTATCAAAAGTAAAACTCGTTATCAACCAAACACAGATGATCGCTGATTGACGCAAAGATTCAATTAAATCTGCGTCAATCAGCGATCATCTGCGTTTCTAAAAGTTGCATATTGAAGCTTTATCCGGCTTTCAACGCACCTTCTTCAAAAGCAATGGTGCTACCGGATACATTTCTTAATCACCGGACAGACCAATTCGGCATAACGCATCATCCCCAGGTCGGTAAAATGAACGCCGTCCACGGTAGCCTCTCCATCATGCCCTAACATATCTTTTGATGAGATCATATAGATATTCTTCTCTCCCCGCTTTTTGAGCGACTGAAAAACGGCATTCACCGTTTCGTTCTTCCGTGCCACTTCCTCGGCAATACGCTGATCGAAACGGGTATGAGTAAAGATCGGATCTTCCAGAAAGATAACCGGAGTATCGGGATGCCTACTGCGGATGATTGTATAAAACTTATCGGCACGTTCCTTCATTTGTTGCACATTGGCATTGGGCACAAAATCGAGCACATACACGGAAGCATCTACGCCAGCCATTACCTCCGCTATTTCCAGATCGAGCAAAGCATTTCCGCTAAATCCTAAATTTATACATTCACGGTTCAGCCAACGGGAGATAATATTGGTATGCGCCATTCCCGGACGACTCGCACAACCTCCCTGCAAGATGCTGGTACCATAAAACACTACCGGTTTCTCACGTATCGGAAGATTAACTTCCGGTTGGGAGATCTCTGCCAATGAATCGACCCCGATGGAAAGTGAAGTCACGCCATCGTAAAGTGGAAGATACAGCATATATTCCCGTTCCTCCGGTTTCATATGGGAGATGATCTTCGCCTCGTTTACCTTACCGGACGGACGTCCGCTGTTGACAAATACCCACTTGCCATCCTGAAGGCAATAAAGATCGAGCCCTTTGATACCCGTCGGGGTCATGTGGTTCATGTTCCGGTTGAGAAGTACTTCCCACTTCGCGGCAATGGTGGTGGAATTGGAGCGGAAGCGCAGTGCCAGCCCGGCACTGTTTTGCCCCAATGCCCATACAGGCTTGCGAGAGATGCTCCTTAGAGAATCGGGTAACCTCTCATAGCGGGTTGCCGAATTTTGTGTTGCCTTACCCAACAATGGAAAGGCGGAAGCATCATGGTACACAAGCTGGCTTCTTAACGCCAACGTACAAAATAGCAAAGCTACTGCAAGGATGTAATTTTTCATATGTTACTGAAATTAAGACTCCCCAAAGGTAAGAAATAAAATTCATTAAGTAAAGAGAGAGGTTGGGAAAAGGCAAAGCGTTTGATTATTATTTTACACAAAACATTTCCCCGAAGCCGCACGTCATGCCCGGCTCCAGGGAGAGGGTACCTCGGCTCCGAGGAGAAGATCCTTCGGCTCCGGGGAGGAAGCTGCTCGGCTCCGGGGAGGAAAACGAGCTATACAATTGCTGATTATCAGCACATTACAAACACATCATTTAGCATTCCGAAACGCACACAGATAGTAATATTATACTACATTCACTCAATCATCGCCTGACGCACCTCCCCGTGCTGCAGGAAGCACATCATTGCTGAAAAGTGATAGGTTCCTGCCTCCAATGCGAAAGTAACCGTATCCTTTTGTTGAGACTCTAAACGTACTCCCTTTGCCTCTTTCCATCCGATACCTCCTTCTTTTACAGAAGCCAGACGGACATTCGGTAACTTCAAAAGAGCCGTGGTATTGGCAGGTATCACCACTTCGATATCCAGTTTACCATCCCGCACTTCCCAGTTGGAAACGATGGTACCATACATAGAGTTGTAGTGTGAGCGTACCTGTTTCGGTCCCTTTTCATTGATCCAAGGGGCTATGATGAACTCCTTGAATCCTGCTTCCGGACGCTGAATACCACCCAATGCCTCAATAAACCAAGTACCAATATACAGATAAGAGCTGTGCAAAGCAGACCCTCTGCATTCCCAATCTTCAAAGAAAGTACCGTTTGGAAAATCCAGTGTAAGATGCCCCCTAAAACCAAAAAGATTCTACCCCCTGAAAATATTCAATAATGCCCCCTCAAAAAGTCTTGACCGATGGGGTTATTATTATTTTAGTTTATTTCCCTCTGTATGCCGCCATCTTCCGGACACTTTCTCCGTTTAACTCAATTCGGTGAGCCGTATGTATAATACGATCCATTATGGCATCTGCCACGGTAGGATCCCCGATTGCGTCATACCAATTATCCGTCGGCAGTTGCGAGGTAATGATGATAGACTTGCGTCCATGCCGGTCCTCTATTATATCAAGCAGGATGGGACGTTCCTTGGCGTCAAGGTTCACAAGGAATAGATCATCCAATATGAGCAGTGTGCTCCGTTCGATTCTCTTGAGTTCCGCTTCCAATGTGCCTTTTAATTTTGCCACTTTAAGCGTACCCATAAGTTTCGGGGCATTCGCATAATATGTCCGTATACCCTTCTTGCAGGCTTCATACCCCATGGCTGTGGCAAGGAAGCTCTTTCCGGTACCGGATGAACCGGTGATGAAGAGGTTCTGTCCCTGGCGAATGAACTCCAGCGAAGCAAGCCGCTCCATTTGGTTACGGTCAAGGCCACGCGGGATTGTATAGTCTATCTGTTCGAGGCAGGCCTTGTAGCGGAACGAAGCTCCGCGTATAAGACGTTGGATGGCCGCATTGGCGCGGTAGTCCCATTTCCTGGCAAGTAACATGTGTAGGAAAGAGTCGATTGTCATTGTTTCGGCCATGGTGGAGGCCAGGCTTTCAGTGAAGGCGGCTGCCATGCCATGTAACTTCATACGGTTCATCAGCTCGATTGTCAACGTATTGCGGTCTTTTTCGACTGCTATTGGGGGGGGGTAAGATTATTTGTTTCCATTGTTGTTCTTATTTAAATGTTTTGATTTTGCGAAGTAGGCTGCTCCGCGGATGTTTTTGTGGGTAGATGTTACTGGGACTTCATCATCAATGTCTTCTTCTTTTGACAGGAAGTCTGCATCATCCCCACGCTCAAGGATTTGCCTTATTTCCTGATATCCGTATTGGCGCAGTTGCGTGGCGCATGCGCTTGCTGCCACCAACCGTTCCAGTCCGAAGGTCTTCTCCAGTGCCATGATTCCTTTGCATGAACGGAATGCCGCGGGAGGATACTTCTTGAGTTCCGCCACCTTTCGCAGATACAGCAACAGGACGTTATCCGTCTGACCGGCTCGTTCGTAAATCTGTTCCAGGTCCTTTTCGTAACTTCCATGGCGTCCAGGCAATCCGTGGGCATCCTTAGTCGTATAGGCATAGGGCGTGTCATCACGCTGATGTGTGGTCACCAGACGCAGGCCATGATATATATCCAGCGTGTCGGCATCATATACAATCTCGACACGTTTGCCTATATACTCTTTTGGTACACTGTAATGGTGAAGCCGGAAGGTGACGTAGCTGTTCCGCATTACCGTTGCGGAGCGTCGTTCTTTCATCTGATGACGTATGACGGGAAGTGGGCGGAGGCAGTCGGATTCAATCTGTTCAAACTGTTCCCGTCTGGACAGGGGACGTCCACTCATCCTGCGCCCGTTGAAGGCCGAGAGCGATTCGGAGATGGCCGCATTCAGAGATTCCAGCGAGTTGAATACAAGCCCCTCGATATCAGCATAGACAGAGCGGTAAAGCAGTTTCACGGCATTTTCCACCAAGGCCTTGTCTTTTGGATGACGTACCCGTGCGGGATATACGGTACATCCATAGTGTTCGGCAAATGCTGTAAACTCCTCGTTGATTACAGGCTCGTTGCGGTCGCTACGGGTCACGGCGGCCTTGAGGTTGTCAGGTACTATCGCCATCGGAACCCCGCCGTAAAAATGAAGAGCGTTCTCACACGCCCTGATCAGGTCCTGCCTTGACTGAGACCAGACCGCCTCGCAGTAGGTATAGTGGCTGCATGGAAGTATGGCCACGAACACTTCAACGCTGCGGCATTCGCCGTTTTCACTGTCAACTACCTCTAGTTTATCGCCAGCAAAGTCGATGTACATCTGGTCTCCGGCATAATGCTCGACATGCCCTACAACATGCGTTACCATGCGGTAGCGCATGAGATAGTTGCCGAAACTGGCATGTCTGTATCCGTTAGGATGTGTTTCGCGGTACTCTTCGTACAGGCTTTTCACTGTTACACCCCGGCGGCTAAGTCGGGCGGCATACTCAGGAAGAAGTGCCTCAAGCTCAAGTTGGCGTTGTGACGGAACCCTGTTGCGGCCAACACCCTCGGAGAACATCTCCTGGATGCGGGCGGAAGGCATGGCTGCCAGTTCCTTTATCGGTATGCCACACTCTTGAAACAGGCGCACATATCTGCGCGCCGTGTTGCGGGACAGCTCAAAGCTCCTGCTTATCTGCTTTATCCCCATCCCCAATGCATAACACTGGAGAATGTTTGCTATCTTTGTTGTCATAGTAGAAATGATTTTATCCCACCGGTCAAGACGGGTATCAAATCTACGAAAAAAATCCCCTGACGGACATTGTCTGACAGGGGCATTTTTATATTGGAATCAATGGGCAGGATTATTTGGGCACAAGGGGATAGAATCGCTTGGTTTTAGGGGGCATCTTACACTGGATTTTCCAGTATGAGGGTAAATTGCGTTTCTTCACCAACATCACACATGAATTCTGTACTCCGTTAACTCTTATTTACGGACCGTGTGAACGTATCTTACATCATGAAAACAGTGATGTATTCATCAAAAAGTACGCTCAAATTATTAAATCAAATACAGAACGACTCAACAGTCTGATTCAGGAAGTGATAGATTTCCGCCGTATGGAAACAGGAAATCAGACATGCCATATACAGGAATTAAATATCAGCGAATTATCACAGGAAATTATCGAATCATTCAGCGAATTGGCTGAGCAAAATAATATCCTTCTCCAAACTGATGTTAGCCCCAATATTATATGGAGAAGTGATAACAGTTGTTTTACGAAAATACTGAATAACCTCATTTCCAATGCGTTTAAATATACTCCGGAAAAAGGAACTATTTTAATATCCGTAAAAGTAATAAACGCAAAACTGGAAGTTAAAGTATACAATACAGGCAAAGGTATCAGTAAAGAAAATATCCCTCTAATATTCAACCGTTACAGTGTATTGGATAATATCAAAGAAAATAGTATCAAGGGATTATCTTCCAGAAACGGATTAGGACTTGCTATCTGCCATAGTATGGTAGAATTGCTTCAAGGTATAATAAAAGTAGAAAGTGAGGTAAATCAGTATGCCCAGTTCACCGTAACATTACCTCAGCTGGAAATTACAGAGAATTCTTCCCAAAAGCAGGAAGATGTTCCGAAACTAATTCAAAAAAATAGTATGAACAGGCAAGAGCTCGAAAACGCAACTGCCGGAGATAAATGTGCACAACCGGAAGCAACTATTCTGATTATTGATGATAACAAAGAATTGTTGTGGATGCTGAAAGATATATTATCTGATGAATACGCCATTCTTACAGCAGAAAACGGAGAAGAAGGATTAGCTCTGCTAAAACAAGAAACTCCTGACCTGATCATTACAGATATTATGATGCCTAAAGTTGACGGAATCACCCTGACTAAACAAATAAAGAGTAATAAGCACACAGTGCATATTCCTCTGGTTATTCTGTCGGCTAAGAACACAACAGATGAGAAAATAGAAGGTATTGAGTCAGGGGCTGATGCCTATATACCCAAGCCCTTCAACACCCAATATCTGGTAACAGTGATCAGGCAGCTTATCAAAAAACAAAGAGAGTTAGAACAATATTATAACTCTTCGGCCAGTGCCTTTGACTTTGGAGGCGGACAGTTATTGCAGAAAGAAGACAAAGAATATCTGCAAACAGCAAGAGAACTGATAAATAAGAATATGGATAATACACTATTCGGCCCCGAAGAATTGGCAGCCGCCATGCAAACGAGTAGCCGCAACCTATATCGCAAATTCAAAAACCTGAATCAACCGTCTCCAAAAGACTTTATAAAAGAGCAACGAATGACTTATGCAGCCAAGTTACTACTGACTACTACCCTTACAATACAGGAAGTCATGTACAAGACTGCATTCACGAACCGTTCTCATTTTTACAAAGAATTTGCTAAACGCTACAATCAGACACCCAGAGAATACAGAGAAGTAAACAAACAAAGAGATACCTCTCTGTCTGATTAAAGAAGTAATTTATGCGAATCTGTAGTTGGATAGTTGGTTCAAATCTGTTCAGAAATGAATAAGTTCACCACAGAGGACACGGAGGGCGCAGAGATATTATTTTCTCTGATGAAACGCGGATGAACGCAGATTAAAAAACTGTAGTTCTTTATTTTATCGTTATTTCCCTTTGCGAGAATTTGCGTTCATCTGCGTTTCAATAAAGATTTAAACTCTGTGTCCTCTGCGACCTCTGTGGTGAAATACCGTACAATAATGAACACCGCCCGGCATGCTTCTCAATGGCTTCTTTACTGAGTTTACATTATTTAACCCACTGACTATTGTTTAATTACGAATATTTCGTAGATTTGCAATATAATCGTAATTAAACATACTCCATGGAAAAGCTGACTATACAAGAAGAAGAAGTGATGATCTACATCTGGGAATTGGAAAACTGTTTTGTGAAAGAGATAGTAGCCAAGTTTGAAGCACCGGTTCCCCCTTATACGACCGTAGCATCCATAGTAAAGAATCTTGAACGAAAAGGATACGTCACGCCCCGCCGGGTAGGTAACACCTATCAATACACTCCTGCCATACGGGAAAGTGAGTATAAACGCAGTTTCATGAGCGGAGTAGTACGTAATTACTTCGAAAACTCTTACAAAGAGATGGTTTCCTTTTTTGCCAAAGACCAGAAAATCTCGACCAGCGACTTGAAAGAGATCATCGACATGATTGAAAAAGGTAAAGAAGAATAACGAATAAACAGTAAAATCATGACTCCGGAACTTGCCTATTTTCTAAAGATAAACGTAGGAATTATAGTATTCTATATATTTTACCGGTTATTCTTTTATAAAGATACATTTTTTCATTGGCGCCGGACAGCATTGCTTTGTTTTTTGGGAGTCTCTCTGTTTTATCCAATGCTCAACCTTCAGGAATGGGTAAAGGCACATGAGCCAATGGTGGTAATAGCCGATTTATATGCAACAACACTACTCCCTGAAGTGGTATTTGAAGAAACAATAACCCCAACTCATACAAACTGGCAGGAATTTGCCACCAATTCCCTAAGTATCATCTATTTTTGCGGAGTGATATTACTATTTATCCGTTTTATAATGCAACTGACCAGTATTATCCTCTTACGAATTCAGTGCAAAGTAACAGAGATACAAGGTGTACGTGTACAGATATTAAACAAAGCAAGTGGCCCCTTTTCCTTTTTCCATTGGATATTTGTCCATCCTGAATCTCATACTCAGGAAGAACTTGCCGAAATTCTTACTCATGAGCAGACCCATGCCCACCAGTTACATTCGGCAGATATAATGTTCAGTGAACTGATATGTATCGCCTGCTGGTTTAATCCTTTTATCTGGCTCATGAAGCGCGAAATACGAAATAATCTGGAATACATGGCCGATCAACGCGTCCTGCAAACCGGATACGACTATAAAGTATACCAGTACCATCTGTTGGGACTGGCTCATAACAAGGCTGCAGCAACTCTCTATAATAGTTTCAATGTTTTACCACTCAAAAACCGAATTAAAATGATGAACAAGAAAAGAACAAAAGAAATAGGAAGAACTAAATATTTGCTATTTCTTCCATTGGCTGCCTTGCTACTAATAATCAGTAATATCGAAGCAGTAGCCCGAACCACGAAAAATTTTGCACGGGAAGTAATACAAACTGTTGAAAAGTCAACAGAACAAGTAACAAAGGCTACCGGACAAATACCAGAACAGGCCACAGTAGAAGAAGTTACTATCCCGAAAGAAATTCCTGCCGATATAGAC
The DNA here is from genome assembly GCF_949740115.1 of Bacteroides sp. 41_26. Taxonomy (NCBI): domain Bacteria; kingdom Pseudomonadati; phylum Bacteroidota; class Bacteroidia; order Bacteroidales; family Bacteroidaceae; genus Bacteroides; species Bacteroides sp. 41_26. The sequence goes on along the minus strand of NZ_CATJGZ010000050.1, from coordinate 26,897 downwards.
ATAACCGACAAAGATCCTTCTGCCATCATGCAAAAAGTGAATACCGAAGATGATGATGATATTTTTGATGTTGTAGAAGAGATGCCCGTTTTTCCTGGCGGACAAACAGGTCTGATGGAGTTTATTGCTAAAAATTTGCGCTATCCTGTAAAGGCTCAAAAAGAAGGTATACAAGGACGTGTCATAGCACGTTTCATTGTAGAAAAAGACGGATCGGTTAGCAATCTGGCAGTAGCACGACGCTCTGCTAGTTCCGAACTAGACGCAGAAGCCATACGTGTATTGTCAACAATGCCTAAATGGACTCCGGGTAAACAAAGAGGAAAAGAGGTACGTGTAAAATATACAGTTCCCATCGCTTTCAGACTGAGCGGACCGGAAGTAGAAGAAATAAAAGACAGTAAACTGATGGAAGTGGTAGTTGTAGGATATGCTCCCAAAGATGACATCATAACCCCGGAAGTTGTTCTTGAAAGTGCAGAAATAATGCCCAAATATCCGGGTGGAGCCAGTGGACTAATGAGTTATCTGGCAAGAAATATCAAATATCCATTTGATGCCCAACAGAGCAAAACGCAGGGACGTGTTGTTATCCAGATGATAGTCAACAAAGACGGTCATGTTATCAGTCCGAAAGTAATACAAAGTGTCTCTCCTTCACTGGATGCCGAAGCTATACGTGTAGTAATGGGTATGCCACGTTGGGAACCCGGTAAAAACGATGGCCAAACGGTAGCTGTGCAATATACACTTCCTATCACCTTCAAACTTCAACAATAACTCTCTTTTAATACATTCATTGAAAAGAAAGAAGTAATCGCCTTTTATCATAGTGGTTACCTCTTTCTTTTTTACCAAAAAAGTAGTAAATAATAACTATATTATTCTTACTTTTGTAGATAACCATAAATAACAACACCATGAAACCATTCGTACTTATCACTTGTTTTCTGCTAAGTCTGACAACATTTACACAAGCTCAAGAAAGAATCATAGAACAACCTCCCTTCACCGCCTGGAGTTCTACAAGCATTGAAATAGATAAAGTAGCATTGAGTGACACAGCAACCATACTACATATCAAAGCTTTTTATCGTCCTAAAAACTGGATAAAAATTGCTTCCGGTAGCTTTCTGAAAGGAAGTGACGGCGAATTATATCCTCTGCGCCACGGTATCGGTATCACTCCCGATCAAAAGTTTTGGATGCCGGAATCCGGACAAGCCGAATTTAAACTTGTCTTTCCACCCCTGCCAAAAGATATTACCTCTATCGATTTCTCCGAAGGAGATACAGAAGGCGCTTTCAAAATCTGGGGAATACAATTGGATGGTAAGTTGCCTAAGCTAAAACTACCAGCTGAAGCTACAGAACGAACCAAGAAGCTTACTACCCTACCTACACCCAAAATAGAAAAAGGCAAAGCTCTCTTAGAAGGGCAAATACTTGATTTTGAACCGGGAATGTCTTCAAACTTCACTATCTACCTTAGAGGCGCTGTTAACCTGGAACAAAAAGTAGACATAAAAGTAAATGATAATGGACAATTCTCCAGCGAAATACCAGTCATTACAACAACACCCGCTACTCTTTATACCGGAATAGAAGCAATTGATTTTTTATTAGCACCCGGAGAAAAGACAAATCTCTTCATCAACCAACGTGAGATTTGCCGTCGGCAATCCAAGCTGCATAAAGACAAAAAATCCAATGAAGCAAACGTCTACTACGGAGGATATCTTGCCGGACCCTCCGGAGAAATTGCTAAACTGAATTTTAAAACCAATATAGATGATGACTATCCTCAGTTCATCAAAGACCTGAAAGACAAAAATGCAGAAGAAGTAAAAGCGTATATCCTGAATAAACATAAAGAGAAACTCCGGCAGATTGATGTTCTTAAAGCAACAAAAGCCTGCAAAGAGATGCTTTGTTGTGCTGTAGACGCATCGGCTGCATCACTTCTCACGTTCGTTCCCGGAATTATACAACGTGTACATATCACGAACTACAAGCTGAAGGACGAACAAGTGAATGAATATATAAAGAGTAATCCGGTCAATCTTCCGGATGATTTTCTGAATGTATTACGGGATTTTTCGTCTCTTAATACCACACGGGCCATGTATGTTCCACTCTATATGCGTCTCACCGGAAGCTCCATGTTTAGGACGGCATTCAGCAAAGCATTAGGAACGGACAAAGGGATTTATTTTGAACTTTCTACGGTAGCCGATGCACTGAACGGAATTAACGACTTTACACCTGTCACAGAAGAACAGTTGGCAAAAATATCTGCTTTATCAACTCCCGTCTATCTGGAAGCAGTGAAAGAGAAAAACGATGAATTACTGGCAAAAATAGAAAAGAACAAAAAGAAAACCGGATTTACCATAAATGAGGCCGGTGAGGTAAGTAACGAAGATTTGTTCGCTTCTATTATTTCCAAGTATCGTGGGCATACCTTATTAGTGGATTTCTGGGCAACCTGGTGCGGACCATGCCGCATGGCAAACAAAGCTATGATCCCCATGAAGGAAGAATTAAAAGACAGGGATATCGTTTATATTTATCTGACCGGAGAAACTTCTCCAAAAGGTACATGGGAAAACATGATACCCGATATTCATGGAGAACACTTCCGGGTAACAGCGGATCAATGGAGCTATCTGATGAAGTCATTCAATATCAGAGGAGTGCCTACCTATCTGCTCGTTGACCGTGAAGGAAACATCACTTATAAAACAACCGGATTCCCCGGAGTAGATAAAATGAAGAGTGAACTACTGAAAGTACTCAATAAATAAGAATAAATACAACTCACCACAGAGTTTCACAGAGTACTAATTATCTGATGAAACGCAGATTAACACAAATGAACGCAGATTAAAAAGACTGTAATTCTTTATCTTATATGGTTTCCCTTTGCGAAAATCTGCGTTCATCTGCGTTTCAATAAAGATTTAAAACTCTGTGGTAAAACAGATTTCAACTACTGATTCGCATTACTTATGCATTTCTACAATCTGTGTAGGTGCCTGTTCTACATTCCGCCGATCTACCTGGCGGACCACAGCAGCAGCCAATGATAAGAAAGCACGACCGGTAATTGTATTCTCATCCAATGCAGCAGGAGTTCCCTTATCACCGCTTTCACAAATACTTTGAACTATAGGAATCTGTCCCAGCAAAGGCACATTCATCTCTTCTGCCAGTTTCTTGGCACCTTCACGCCCAAAGATGTAATATTTGTTTTCGGGCAATTCGGCAGGAGTAAACCAAGCCATATTTTCGACCAACCCCAAGATAGGTACATTCACTTTTTCATTGGTGAACATATTAATACCCTTACGGGCATCTGCCAATGCCACAGCCTGTGGAGTGCTCACAACAACTGCACCAGTCAAGGCCAATGTTTGTACTACAGTCAGATGGATGTCACTGGTTCCGGGGGGCAAGTCAATCAGGAAATAGTCCAGTTCGCCCCAATCGGCATCACCAATAAGCTGTTTCAGTGCATTACTTGCCATACCACCACGCCATAAAGTAGCTTGATCGGGATCGACAAAGAAACCAATGGAAAGAAGTTTCACCCCATATTTCTCAACGGGAATAATCATATCACGCCCTCCAATTTTTTCGGCATAAGGACGGGCATCTTCTACCTGAAACATTTTTGGCATAGAGGGCCCAAAGATATCAGCATCAAGCAATCCAACTTTATAGCCAAGTTTGGCAAGCGCCACAGCAAGGTTTGCCGCTACGGTAGACTTACCGACCCCTCCCTTTCCGGAAGAAACGCCAATAATATTTTTCACTTGCGGCAATAGTTTTCCTACTTCCGGACGTGCGGCCTGAATGGTTCTTACACTAATATTACCTACAATTTCCACCTCTTTACTTACGTGAGTAAGAATAGCTGCTTCGGCAGCTTTAACCACCGACTTCATAAAAGGATCGGTAGGCTTTTCAAAAAGAAGGGAAAAAGAAACTTTCATCCCTTCAATGCGGATATCATCCTCCACCATACCGGCTTCAACAAGATTCTTACCGGTACCGGGATAACGCACTGTTGCCAGCGCATCGAGTATTAACTTTGGATAAAGAGTCATTTTATTTACGATTTGACGATTTACAATTTGACGATTGAAATTACTTAGATTTACCATAAGACGATTGGGATTACCTATGACTACAGGAAGAAAGATTCTTCAATCGTAAATCGTCAATCGTCTAATCGTAAATCTGATTATTTACTTGTTTGTAACCCGCTCCTCTTACTACGGTTATAGCTACGATACGAGTCGAGTTCTATTTCAACATCCGGCTCTTGCAATTCACCTTGCTGCGGAAGCAGAAATTTTATATACTTAATATTTAAACCACGGTCAAGCCATTGTTGTTCATAATAAGTCTTGATTCCCAGAATATCATCTACGAGGCCGGAATGATAAAGATCTTCGGTGATAAACTCTACCGGAAACTTATTCTCTTCGATCATATATCGGGTATAGGTGAACATGAAGTTACTATCCGTCTTTAAATGAATGATTCCATCTGGTTTGAGAAAGCGGCGATAACGCTCCATAAAATGAGTAGAAGTTAGTCGCTTGGTAGCCTTCTTCATTTGCGGATCAGAAAAGGTAAGCCATATTTCACTCACTTCACCCGAGCCAAAAAAGCGGTCTATTATTTCAATATTCGTACGCAGGAAAGCCACATTCTTCATACCTGTTTTCAAGGCTTCGGTAGCTCCGGTCCACATACGTGATCCTTTGATATCTACACCAATAAAATTCTTATCCGGAAACATCTGTCCCAATCCTACGGTATACTCTCCCCTACCACAACCCAGTTCGAGCACTATCGGATGATCATTACCAAAAAATATTTCATTCCACTTGCCCTTCATTTCAAAAGGCACATTGTCCGCCACAGAGTAAGGATACTCAAACACATGCGGATAACTTGCCATATCGGCAAACTTCTCTAATTTTCCTTTTCCCATATAATCAATCTGGTTTGTCTGCAAAGTTACTTACTTTCGACGGAAACGGCAATCAGGTAGGAAGAATATTTCATAGAGGTCAAATAGTCACTCAAGACATTTATATATAAAACCTGCTTCTTTCTTAAATTAGTACCTTTTCATAGGAAGTAAAGTTACGGACAATTAAAGGTAAACTATAATCAAAAGTTTCAGTTGTAAGATTAAAACTTTAAGTTTTACAACCAAAAGTTCCGATTATAGAATCAGAAGTTTTGGTTATAGATTATAAAAGAGAGAATAGTAGTTTTTTTCCTGATAAAAGGTAGTTCATATCGCCTTGTTTTGAACAAATATATGCAATTAAGCTGAGTCCGGTTTTCAACTACTGATTCGCATTAATAATAAGAGACTTCATTTTATAGTCCCTAAAAGATAGATAAGTATGAAAGTAATATGGCTAATTTTAATTATATTGATTTGTACAGGATGTACCAACAATAGAAAAATCCAGCAAACTGGTTTGGAAAATAATCTGATATCTTATTCTGATATTATGAAACAGAATGACTATCATACTATTTTTAATGAATCTATGAAGAGAGGCATAAAAAAACGCAGATTATCGCAAAAATAAATGGAGTACAGATTTCTCCGCACTCCATTTATCCATATTATATAAGAGTTTTATCTTAAGCTTCAATAATAACCTCTTCTTCTACAACTGTCTGCGCTTTCAAATCTTCATAGAAAGCAGCATGAGCAGATTGTACATAAGGTTGTAGGAAAAGGAATCCGATACCAAAAGTAAAAAGACACAAAATAGCCCAACCGATAAAGCTAAGATCAAGCAAGAACAATTTCATCTTGTTACCATCCATCATAGCCATACTTTTTTCGATAGCAGCATTATTAGCCAACTCCGGTTGATCTTTCAGAATAAAGTCCGTCATTGCATACGAATAGTTCTTAATAATACCAGGAATGACGAGCAACAGCGTCCATAAAAATGTATAAATAGCCTGAAGCAATTTAGTACCAACAATACGGCCGAAATCATTGAATCCATCAAACAGACCTCCGATGTTCATTTCACCACCTCTCATTACGCTCAGCATCACAATAGAGTATCCATACATCATAGGCAATGCAACCAATATAGTTCCAACAACCGGAATGTAAGAAGCAGCACCCGATACAGCACCAAATACGAGAGTAGTTACTGCTCCCATCACCCATTTGTCAGTAAGAGCAACACGTGCTTCTGCACGCAATTCTGAATTTTGTTTCAACATAATATATAAGATTTAATTAAATAAATGTCATTCTACAATAGTTACCCATCCGTGTGTATCCGGTTCGTCGCCATATTGGATAGCACGTAGTTTATGGTACAATTTTGTACAGATCGGGCCTGGTTTACCATCCTTAGAGATAATATATGAATGATCATTTTCCGGATCATCAATACGCTGTATCGGGCTGATCACGGCAGCAGTACCACAAGCACCGGCCTCTTCAAGAGTTGCCAGTTCTTCTTCGGGCACCGGACGGCGCTCTACTTTCAATCCCATGTCTTCTGCCAGCTGCATAAGACTCTTGTTGGTGATGGAAGGAAGAATAGATGTTGATAATGGGGTAATATAAGTATTATTTTTAATACCAAAGAAATTGGCTGCACCACACTCGTCCATATACTTCTTCTCTTTTGCATCGAGATAGAACTCAGCCGAATATCCAGCTTCGTGAGCTTCCATACTTGCACGCAGACTGGCAGCATAATTACCACCTACTTTATAAGTACCTGTTCCCAGCGGAGCTGCACGATCATATTTGCGTGTGATTACGTAAGGAGTAGTTGCAAACCCACCCTTGAAGTAAGGACCTACCGGCGTTACGAAGATTACAAAGAGATATTCGTTAGCAGGACGTACACCTACCTGCGCACCGGTACCAATGAGTAGCGGGCGGATATAAAGAGAAGCTCCTGTTTCATAAGGCGGAATGAAACGTTCGTTCAGTTTTACAGCTTTCAGAACAGCCTCTTTGAAACGGTCGGTCGGAAGTTCCGGCATAAGGATTCCTCTACAAGTAGATTGTAAACGTGCCGCGTTCTCTTCAAGACGGAAAATACGAACTTTACCATCTTTACCACGGAAAGCTTTCAAGCCCTCAAATGCCTCCTGACCATAGTGCAGACAAGTGGCAGCCATGTGCAGGTTAAGGATTTCGCTACTGCTTATTTCCAATTCGCCCCATGCACCATCGCGATAATTAATTCTCACGTTGTAATCTGTCTTCATATAGCCGAATGACAGATTAGACCAATCTATTTCTTTCATATTAGTATGTATATTAGTTAAATTCTGCTATCAGACAACAAAAATAACTTTTATTCTTTAGATTGTAGCTTTTCATGCAACAATTTTTCGACTTCCCGATCAGCTTTTGTCAGTTTCTCCGTACAAAATGCAATTATTTCATTGGCCTCCTTTATTTTTTCTGCCAACACATCTATTTCAAGTTCATTATTGTCAATCTGACGAACAATCTTTTCCAGGCGCTCCATAGCCTGAGAATAGGTTTCTTTTTTTACAGACATAATTTTATTTACGATTAGACGATTTACAATTAGATGATTGAAGTAACTCTGAATTTACGATTGAAGTTAGTTCTCCGTGATGCAAGCGAGTGATGATTTCGTCACCGAGAGATACCAGGGAAGCATCGGTGACGGGTTTACCTTCTTTCAGAGTGATACTATAGCCACGGGCAAGGAGTTTATCGGGAGAGGCATCAGTGATACGCTGCTGAAACAGTTCCAGGCGATGGCGCTGACGAGCCAGTAAAGCAGCAGAGACTTGCATTAAATCTTTACTTGCTGTCAACAGGCGAAAACGTGCATCTGACAACCGATGAACCACTAATGCGGGAATACGCGCCTGGCAAGACAAGAGTCTTCCGGATTCACGTTCAAGAAAAGCAGAAGCACCTTCGCGAAGACGGGTAGACAGATATTCCAGTTGGTCCGCAGCTTCATCCATACGGTTTATTAGTAATTCGGCAGCGGCAGTCGGTGTCTTCACCCGGGTATGCGCCACAGAATCAAGCACCGTGTCATCACGTTCATGCCCAATACCGGTAATTATGGGTAATGGAAATTGTGCACAGGCAGCTGCCAGCAGATAAGTATCAAAACCGGATAAATCGGACGTCGCTCCTCCGCCACGAATGATAACAACAACATCAAAGTCGCCTAGCCGGGCATTCACACGGTCGAGTGCAGACAGAACGGATTCTTCTACCTGATTACCCTGCATCATAGCTGGAAACAATTCCGTATAAAAGAAAAAGCCACGGGAATTGTGCTGCAACTGATGGCAAAAATCTCCGTAACCGGCAGCAGTAGCCGAAGAGATAACAGCTATACGCTGCGGCAACAGAGGCATTTCAAGTTCTTTATTTAAGGTCAGTACTCCCTCTTCTTCCAGCTGCTGCAATATCTCGCGACGGCGGCGTGCCATATCGCCCAGCGTGTAAGTTGGGTCAATATCCAGCACAGTCAGGCTATAGCCATATAGCTCATGAAACTGAACAGTCACCTTCACCAATACTTTGATACCGGAACCGAACATCTGTCCGGTTGCTTCTTCAAAATAAGGTTTCAGCAACCGAAATATATTGCTCCAGATCATCCCCCGCGCTTTGGCAATAAGATTATTGCTACGAGGATCTTTCTGTATAAACTCCAGATAACAATGTCCCGTACTGTTGGACCGCACATCACTCAGCTCCGCCTGTATCCAGTATTCATCGGGCAAGCATTGTTCCAGGCTCCGTCGCACCAACGCATTGAGATCAAAGAGAGTCAGCGCTTCCTGTTTCATTTTGCAGACTGATAAGCTTTCCACATATCAGGAATCCCGTATCCATAAATATTGTCGGGATATTTGGCACGATCTCCCGAACGGCGAACCAGTTCAATGATCTCCTTTGCCGTCAGATTGGGAAGTGCCTGCCACAAGCAAGTCACCATACCACACATGATAGGTGAAGAGAACGAAGTACCGTTGGCTCTTCTCAATACACCATCCGTCCCCATTACGTCCGAACCTAAACCTACTGCCATTACATCAGGTTTTACACGGCCATCGGCTGTATTTCCGATAGAAGAGAAGGGAGCCAGTTCACCTTTTTTACTAATAGCACCTACCGTAAGTACATTGTCTGCATCTCCCGGAGGAGTCGTTTTTTTCCAAGGTCCCGAACCGGCATTCCCGGCACTGCACACTACAATCATACCCTTATCTGCTGCCTTTGCAGCCTGGCGAGACATCAAAGCGAAGTGGCCGTCCAGATCACGATAACGATAATCTTTTGATTTATCATCAAAAGCATAATATCCCAATGAAGTATTTACCACATCTACTCCCACACTATCGGCAAATTCAATGGCAGCCGCCCAGTAATCCTGTTCCACTAAATGTTCGGAATATTCATCCTCGCTACGTAAGAGCCAGAAAGAAGCCTCAGGAGCCGTACCAATCATCACATGAGGCTGATTCATACCAATGCATGAAAGTACACACATGCCATGACTGCTCTCGGCATAAATGTCAGCTTGGGGATTTACAAAATCTTTTGTACCCAGAATGTTGATATTCTTCATCGCATCTATACTGTCAGCATTATGAAAACCTGCATCAATCACAGCAATCGTCATCCCTTGTCCTTTAAATCCTGCTTTATGCAGCTTGTCGCCATTGCTTATCCGGATCTGGCGGAGTGCCGGTCCATAGGCTTCTTTTATCCACAAAGGGGTATTTACCAATGAATCGCGTTCGGTAGCCATCGTAGGATTCTTTGGATCGGGCGCAATCCATACCTTTTCGGTAGCACGGACAAAAGGAAGTTTGGCTATCTTATCTATCAATGTCGTATCGTTGCAGGACACAGTAACAAAGTTGTCCCATTTTCCCATAGTGACAATATTCACACCTTTCTTACGAATAGCATCCACATACTTACGGCACACCGGTAAGTCGGTAGAGTCTATTGCCAACCGCTGTTTCTGACGGCGTTCAATAGCTTTCTTTGAAAGAAACTCTTCCGGACGATCTAATGAATAAGTGGTGACAGCCTTATCTCTGAGACTGATGCGATACTTCAATGTGTCCTGTTGCGCCGATACTCCGGTAGTAGCAAGAAGCAGAGCGCCCAAAATTAATTTTCTCATACTTTATATTCGGTTTCTATTAAAAATCTTTGTTTTCTTCAATCACAAGGCCAATCCCCCGCTGTGAAGCTATAAATGCACCACCTATCACCCGACGGCCATCATAAAACACTGCCGACTGCCCGGGAGTAATAGCCGAGGCCTCTGCAAGGAACTTCACGAACAGCCGTCCATCTTCCAATCGCTTCACCCGGCAGGGTATCGGGCGGCTGCGATAACGAATACGTACCGCCAGATTCTGGCATGATAATACTTCCTGCTCATCAATCAGGTGATCCTGATCGGCGAGCATATATCCGACATGTAACTGTTCAACATCCCCCAGCATTACAGTGTTCTTCTGTGGATTGATTTTCAGCACGTATGCGGGTTTACCCAAAGCAATCTCAAGTCCTTTCCGCTGCCCGATTGTATAATAAGGAAACCCTTTATGCTGTCCCAACTTCACTCCTTCCGAATTGACAAACCATCCCGGACCAATCTCCGTATCCAGTTCGGGATACTGCTCGCGCAGGAAATCACGATAATCTCCTCTGATAAAACAGACTTCCATGCTTTCGCCTTCTTTTGATTTGGCTTCATACCCTTTTTCACGCAGATAATCCCGTACTTTCAGCTTGGTATAGTTTCCCAAAGGGAAAATGCACCGCCTCAATACCTCCTGACCCAGACGCCAAAGGAAATAGGACTGGTCTTTTTTATCATCATCTCCCGCTACGATGTATATATTCCCATTACGTTCTTCCAACCGGGAGTAATGTCCGGTAGCAATCCAATTACAATTCAGGCGATCCGCCCACTCCGTCAATACACGAAACTTAAACAACGGATTGCACATCACGCAGGGATTTGGGGTTCGCCCCTGACGATATTCATCAATGAAATTCTTTACGATTGTATCTTTGAAAGGTATCCGTTCGTCGGCTACATAGTGTTCAATGCCCATTCGCGCAGCCAGTTCTCTGGCATCCTGCGGTTCATCTCCCCACACACGCATGGTTACACCTACTATTTCGTATCCTTGTTCTTGTAGCATCAGGCAGGTGGCTGTGCTATCTATACCGCCACTCATGCCTACTAATACCCGCTTATTTGGTTCTTTCATGCAAAGTCTGATTATTGTATGCATGCAAATGTACAGTATTCCGCTCAGATAGCCATACGGAGCAGAAAAAAAGTGAAACAACTGCCATATAAACCAGATATCCGGTGAATATCACGCAGAGGCATCAAGTATATAAAAGCAGGATGTTGTAAAATAGTTCCTTACATAGGGTATGTTTGCAATAAAAGGAGAAAGCACACAAGGGCGTAACCGAAATTTCACTTCATAATGTGGATTAATAAACCAGAACTTACGTTGGCGAATGGAATACCCTGTTTTACGAGCCAGACGCTCGAACATTTCAATGGTGGTACGACAGGATTTAATGTCAAGCAACTCAGCAATGCAGACTTCACTCTCCCCACAGATTTTCAACACACTGCGATAAAGAGGACGCGGTAATAAATGCAGAAATGGCCAGTGAGAAGCTACTTTACTATGGCAGATCTGTTGATGCCCTCCGAAGGGCATTTGCCAGGCAGGAAAACCAATAAATACAACTCCGCTGGGAGCCAGAAACTGCCGGATATGCTGCAACATTGATTTTTTATCACCAATATGCTCAATTACATCATGAATCAGGATAACGTCATACTTCTCTTTTTCAGGAGTCATATCAAAAACATTCACAGCCTTGAACTGTGCTGCACAACCCGATTCAGCAAAAAACTCACGGGCTTGCAGAATACGTGTTTCAGCCAGGTCAATGCCTGTTACAGAACACTGTCGCTCGGCAAAGGGCAAAAGATTCCCCCCGTCGCCACAACCTATCTCAAGAATACGGGTAGATGAAGTGATAGGAAAAAACTCTTCCAGGTAGGGAAGAAAATACTTTCGGCTACTAACAGCCAGTTCATCAAAGTAGCGTTTGCGATTGGTATGTCTGTCCTGCATCGTTATTTTGTATTCTATATTTTGACTACAAATCTATCCATTTCTCTGAAGTATTACAAAATAATCCTGGCATAATTTGATTATTCGGGAAAAAACACTATATTTGAAAATAAGAAATCTCATAAATATGGCTAATCCAAGACTGCCGGGAATACCCGAAACTGAAGAAATCCTCTTGTACGCCAAACTAAATGAGTACAATCGGGGAAGAACATCTTTCAAAGAAGCAGGTGCTTATCTCATAGTGCTACCACATCCGGGATATAATAGTTATTCGCTGTGGATTTACTCGCCGGAACCCCAAAAACAATCCATCTTATTCATACACGATCTTTCGACAGATATCTATGAAGCATTACGAATTGCCAGTACTATATTTTACTTCTCAAGACGCTGCCTGCTCATTGTGGAATATAATAAGAAAAGAATGTTGAGTAATGGAGATGATATTGTCTCTTTCGGAAAATACCGTGGGCACTATTTACACGAAATACTTAAAATAGATCCCGTATATATGAGCTGGATAGCTTATAAATATACCCCAAGAATCCCTAAACAAGAACGCTTTGTGGAAATTGCCAAAGTGTACCACTCCATACACCTGGACCTCATGCTACGGAAAGCAAAACAAAATCAGGAAACAGGACGTTTTCTGGGTAACATAGGTGATAAAGTAGCAGATCTGACCTTAAAAGTCATAAAGGTAAAAGTAGAGGATGACCCATATAAAACCCGGATAAACGGTACAACCGTACAGTTTTATATACGGCAGATTGTAACACTAACCGATACTTCCGGAAATCTAGTAGTTATCCGGTTCACGGCTAAAAGCCCAAGTGGAGAATCCTGCCGGATACCCGCCACGGAACATGCATATCAAACAGATGAAATAATACACATAAGTTCAGCGCGCGTGGCACGTATCTACAAAATACGTGGCTCGAAGTATACCCGCCTGAGCCACGTAAAATTACAGGAAGTTAGCGCTTACGCCAGTCGTCTTTAACAAAGCTGGCCGGATAGGATACTTTATCTATAACCTCTCCTTTCAAACGAATCCAGGAGGTGAAAGTACGGGTACCTTCATTCAGTTCGATCACCCGCGCTCCGTTAGGTAAGTGATTGTATACGGTGTTTCCTCCGGTATAACGCCCGTAGGCCAAAAGGATGCCTTTCCACATTACCGCATAATCATTGTCATGATCGTGTCCAACGAAAGTAGCCATAATATCACCCGATTCTTTCATCGCAGTAAACATACCCGAATTTATTTTCGGTGCGCAGGCCCTTTCCATACGTGTACCACGCAATATCGCATTTTCATCCTCGGCAGCTTCGTTGTATTCGGGCAGGGGGATGTGAAAGAAAGCAACGGCAGGCAACGGTTGACCATTATTAGCCGCTGTATAGGCGGCACTCTGATTGCGGTACCAGGCTATCTGATCAAACGTAAACCAATTGTAACCATCAACATCCTTCATTGGAGAATAAGAATGAGAATCCATGCAATAAAGCAAAGCAGCTTCCTTTGCATCAGAAGATGACTTTACAGCCAACACATAATCCGGTGATGAAACATTACCACGGTCGGGAAGAAGATTGTAGGGAACCTCACGAATTAAATCATAAAGTTGATCACGGGTCATCTTTTGCTCATCATCGTGGTTACCAAAAGTCACCACAAAAGGAATCTTACGGTTGGAAACCTGTTCTAATACCTTATGCATGCCACTGTCTGCAGGAGCAGCATAAATAACATCGCCGGTAAATACAACCAGATCGGGATGCTCGGTATCCAACACTTCATTGATGCGTTCGAGAGCAACATCTGAAGCCGGATTACCATATTTAAAGTGTACATCGGTAAATTGTACGATCTTAAACTTACCATCCTTGTTAAACTTAAGTTTTGTGTTTTGGGCAAAGCCAGATGTAGCACCCCAAAGGGAGAAAAGCAGCACAAACAGTACTTTTAATTTAATCATGATACTAATAATTTAAAGGTTAGAATATGTGTTTGGGTAGTTTATTTACAATCCGTTTTTTCAATCAATACAGTGGCATAGGCCGATATACCTTCTTCGCGACCTGTAAAGCCCAACTTCTCTGTTGTTGTAGCTTTAATAGAAACGTCATCCACATCTATATCCATCACTTCTGCGAGTTTCGTCTGCATAACAGAAATATGTGCTTTCAGTTTCGGACGTTCTGCACAGATAGTAGCATCGATATTTCCTACTCTATACCCCTTGGTTGCAATCAATTCAACAGTTCTCTTTAATAATATCTTACTGTCAACATTCTTAAACTCTCCGGCTGTATCGGGAAAGTGATAACCAATATCACGCATATTGGCAGCTCCCAGTAAAGCGTCACAAATTGCATGTATCAGAACGTCTGCATCAGAGTGCCCTAATAATCCTTTTTCATGTTCCAGGAGAATACCTCCTAACCATAATTCACGTCCTTCTACCAACTGATGAACGTCAAACCCAAAGCCTACACGTATCTTCATCTTTATATCTTTTTCTTTAAAATCAGTAAAAAATTAATTTCAGCCCGAAGCTATCCATTTTTCTCCGGATTACATCGAAGTTGGATGACTTTTTTAGGATTATTCACGTAGCAGAAGTAAGAAAAGCTACTAAAAAAGAAGAGGACGTGTCAGTAAAATCTTTGACACATCCTCTTGTTCTATTTGTATTATTCCGAAGTTATCTCCGACGACCAAATAAATCTCTGATACCGTCAAGATCAAAACCTAATGTGAAACGCAGTGTCTGGTCAAGCGGATTGCTTTGCGCAGTAGACACCAGGTAAGCAGCATCAAGAGAGAATACACTCATCTTAAATCCGGCACCAAAAGAGAAGTACTTACGATTACCCTTGTTTTCATGTTCATAGTGATAACCACCACGAACGGAGAATTGGTTATGATAAGTATATTCTACTCCTAAAGACCATTGAATCTCTTGCAACTCTTCCTTGAAACCGCCGGGAGCATCACTGAAGGATTTAAAAATACCTTTGATTGGAGAGATATCATTATAGCCCTCTGTTTGTAACCACTGGGTATACTCTGCCTGGGTCATATCTTCACCGAACTTTTCTTTATATTGCTCAAAAGTCGGACGCGTAGGTACCATCAGTTTATTTATATCAAGACTGAAAGCTATCGTATTATAATCGTCTATCGGAGCCAACAACGAACCACCTAAACGAAAATTAGTAGGCAGAAACTGGCTGGAATTACCTCCATCATAAGAGATTTTCGTACCAATATTAGAAAGGTTTAACCCGAAAGACAACATACACTCACGCTGCGCAAGCATGATATAATTTGTATAATAGAAAGCGATATCAGCAGCAAATGCAGAACCGGGAGAGACCTCCTCATCCTGTTTATAAGCCAAATCAGAGTAGATATAGCGCAAAGCAACAGCAGCAGAAAAACGCTCGGATAGCATACGCGAATAAGCCACATCTACTGCCATTTCATAAGGACTGATGCTATAGGTAGAACCTGTTGTAGCATCCCCTCCCATAGGCACTTCACCCAAAGAGAAATAGCGTAACGAACCACTGATCGCTTGGTAATCACCAATGCGATAATATCCGGCCAGATAAGCCAAGTCAATATCATTAACCAATTTACGCAACCAGGGAGTATAGGAGATAGATACACCTGCGCGCCCAATCGTAAACGGATACTTTGCCGGATTCCAGTATTGTGAGTTGTTATCCGGGTCGGTAGCAGCACCTACGTCTCCCATACCACCACCACGTGAGTCGGGAGCAATGCCGAGTGAATTGACACCTGTATTGATAGGATTGAACTGATCTTTCTGTGCCCACAAACTGACAGAGAAAGCAAAAAACAGTAGAAATGATATAAATATTTTCTTCATAACCAATCTTATGGATGTGTACATATAAACCGGATTTTCACTGATTTATTGTGCCAGAATGACTATTTTCTCGGTTTTCGTACTCTCCTTACTATCACCGGAAGTAATAGAAGCACGGTAAAGATAAATACCCGGTGACAGACGCTGACCGGCGTTACTACATAGATCCCAGTCTACATAATAATAACCACCGGAAGATATTCCCTGTTCATTGTGTACCCATAACTCCCGACCTGCAAAGTCACATACAGCTATACGTACATTCAGCTCTGAACCAGGGCGGTCATGCGAAAGAATAAATGTAGTACTTTCACGAGCCGGACTCTTGCTGCAAGTTATAGAGAACAATCCGGGGCGCAACCCTTTCACAACTTCAAATTCCAAAGATTTCACAGAAGAATTATTCATGATATCCCAGGCACGGAAAGTAAGAGTATGCTTACCCTCAGACAGGGCCGGAATTGAAAATGCAGCTGTCCCCTTGGTATAACTACCTGCAACCGGAGTATAATAATCATTCAAAGAATAGGTAAGTTTACCATCAATACAAAGAGAAAGATCATGTCCAATACCGTTTCCTACAGTATTGATTCCATCTTCATCCTCCAATTCCGCTACAAAATAAGGTGTTTCATTCACTAAGCCTCCCCATGGAAAATCAGGAGTATTCAGATATACCATTATATCAGGCCCTTCACCAGAGGTAGGAATATCATCGGCTGTTCCTCCTACGAGAAAACGATCAAAAACACCACCAGCTTCCCGCTTATCGGCATCACAAGCATAGAGATTCAACAACCCCTGCTCATTGGAATAATTAATATCTAACGGCACAGGGAAAGTCAGTTCAAAGCGACCATTACGTACAGAATCCATTCCGGAGAAAAGAATCTTGTTATGATCAGTATAAGTCACAGCTCCCTTATTTAACGTATTAAGGGTACTAATAGTCTCCTTGCTATCATAAACCAAGGGGTGAACCGTTCCTGTAAAATCATCAGCAGGCTTACCATCAGGAGTAAGAATATGTCCTTTCACCGTCACTTTAGCACCAGCTCTCATAAAAGGCAATTCATCAGACGGAGGACCATCGAACTCATCCACTACCACTTTATAATCAGGATAAGTAGGCATTATGGCAGGATCCCCCATCAGATTGAAATTCAATCTATTTCCCCCATCACTACTTGCTGCCAACTTTGCTAATCGAACTATATCTCCCAACCGCAATCGTTTACCATCCTGTAGAGTAAATAACTTATCCACAAAGTTATTATTCAAGATTTTGTTTGGATCATCATATACTACTCTTGCAGCCGAAACCATCGCAATAGCTCCCCCTTTCTTATTCAACAGAGCTAATTCACCAGCTGAAGTAGCCTCCGCATCAAAACGAGTAAACTCACATGATGCGGTAAACCATATAGATAAACGAGGAGATGATAGATTTACAACATCAGCAGAAGTCAATAAATTTTCTGATGACCAGGAAGTTGTACCACTATGCCCTGTATAATTAACGAGCAACAAGCCCTGATCTAACAATTGCAATAACCGCTTATTTGCCTGAGGATAACTATAGCCTGTAGCTGAAGATTCTCTCTTATAAGCATCTGCAAGGATACGTTCTCCGCGCATACCAGAAAGGGTCTTATTTACTCTATCGGCAAGATCACTAGCCTGTTCCATAAAGCCTATATCATCATCATTCCCTGCCGCATCATCTCCAACAAAGCAAGTCATCCGCTTCCAAGGACCTGCATTCTTATTATATATATAATCAATTGTCTTATCAACCACAGCTTTGGCTTCATCAACCACACGAACAGGAAAACGACCTACACCAATATCAGGAATACCACTGGTCAGCGAACTCACTTCACCTTTTACAAAACCAAAATAATCGTCAGTCATATAAGACTGTGTCTCATCCACCGAGTTTGGAAACTGGAAAGAAAGCAGGAAATCAGAAGGTTTATAATTCCTCCAACTTGCTGTAATCATGCGATTATCATAACTACAATCTCCAAAAAGTAATAGATACTTAATTCGATCTTCGGCAGAAGTCGCTTTATCATACAGCATCTTCATAAAACGACGATAAGCCGTAGCATCCGGAGTTCCGGATGAAAATTCATTGTATACTTGTGAAGCTTTCACTACCTCTACAGTAAGCCCATCCTTGTCACGATGTGCCTCTGCCAAACGTTCGGCTTGCTGAACAAAAGCAGTTCTGTCCGGCACAATAATCACCATGTCAATACCCTTCAATGCATGAAGGTTCTGATTAGAAACATCTCCCATACTCTCTACTCCACCAAAAGAAGCCGAAGTATTAACTGCCACAAATTCACGCAGGATATTACTAGCTGGAATAGTAAAGGTATAAGTGTCTCCACTCAAAGTTCCTTTGATCTGTTTATATTCTGAAGGCGAAGTAACATCCCATACAACAGTAGAAGAATTTGCACCGGAAATAACAAATGTACTTGCTTGCCCCTGAGATTGTAAAGCACGAAACGCAAGAGCCCCTCCATTCATCTGTAGCCGTTGTTTATAATTCAAGATAATATAATTCAATCGTCCTGAAATACCGGAAGCACGATTATGAGTAAGCTTTACAGTAACAGATTCCGACTTATCACCTGTCCAGAGTTGATCTAATGTACCTTCACCCGCCTTTATATAATGAGCATTAACGCTATTCGAATTAATTCCAGGAATAACTTGTGTACCAATATTTTGTCCATCAATAGCAACTGTCATTGTAGTGTTACCGGAAGAGCCTGCTCCCAAAGACCTTGCCGTAAAAACAACCCGGATACGGCCACTTTCATCGGTGATATTGGGAAGAGTAAAAGAATAACTTTGTGAATTACCTACCACATAGTCATAAGAATCATATAACTCCCGCCCTGAAGCCGCCCATGAATAAGCATCTGTCTCATGCAAAGCATATGCATCGAAAGTCTCAATAATATTAGAACTGCTACCGGTACCATCTTCCACAGGAAACTCGGCCGGCTTTTCATCACTCTCCGTCAGGAAGTAATAAGCATTATCCGAATAGAAATTCTTTATACGGACAAAAGTATCACCGGTTTTCTTCCAATGAAGGGTACCACGGGCATAAAACAAGACTCCATCGCCTCCACGATATAAAGGCACCTCGGGAAGATCATCAGCGGGGTGCTCTGAGAATTTCTCCGAAAGCAGATACCCCCCATAACCATAGATCCGCACCTTATCCGGATTAAAGAATCCCATTTTCCTTAATTCAGCCTGCGTAATACGATAAACTCCGGTATCAGAGACACGTATTTTCACAAATCGTCCGGAAGAAAGAACTGAATTTTCAGTAGTTGCTAATGTGGCTGCTCTTGTTGCTGCAAGGGTAGTAGCAGAAATCGGTGTACTAATAACAGAAAGCTTAAAAGAATTAATGCGTTGATAAATTCCCTTCCGGTAAACTACCGGAACGAACCGTACATTTAAAGAAGCTTTATCAGCAGATGTAACTACAGAAACCTCAGCCTGAGGATAATCGGGCAAAGTTACCCCTTTCGCTATTAGCTCAACGACAGCTTCGGGAGTCAGATCTACAAACTCCGGAAACTCAATCTTTACATCATAGTTATTTAAATAGAAATCGTCAGACAAAGGAATGCTTTCAGAAATTTCCGGAAGAGTTTGGACAGCAGGTAACTTCTGCCAGTCCAGCGTAATAAAACGATCCTGAGCTGAAACCGGAAATACGATAAACAATATGAGAATGTAAAGTACCCTGTACATAATAAGCATAGATTAATTTGCTAATGTGCCGGTTACCATGCAAATGTTATCACGCAGCCAACATTCTATTGGCAAACAGGCATATTACCTTATATAAAAATCGAGTAGCTTATCTCCTTCAAGGTATCCTTGCAGGTGCTGACCTACACTAACGGGACCTACTCCTGCGGGAGTACCCGTAAATAACAGGTCGCCAATTTTCAATGTCACAAAACGGCTCACATACGCAATAATATCATCCACATGAAATAACATGTCTGCCGTACATCCACTCTGCACCTCTTGTCCGTCAATTGTCAGGTTAAAATGTAACTGCTGAATATCAGCAAAGCGTTCAACCGGGACAAATGTGCCAATAGCTGCCGAGCTATCGAATCCCTTACAGAGTTCCCAAGGTCCGCCGAATTCACGAAAACGGCGTTGCAGATCACGAGCAGTAAAATCAATTCCAACGGTCACTGCATCATAGTAACGATGCGCAAAACGTGGGGCGATATTCTTACCTAAGCGGTTAATGCGTACTACCAATTCTGTTTCATAATGCACCTCGTCCGAAAAGTCGGGGATAAAGAATGGCTTACCGTCTTTCAGTATCGCCGAATCGGGCTTCATGAAGATAACCGGCTCTTGATTTATTAACGTATGTCCCAGCTCTTTATTGTGCTGAGTATAGTTCATTCCTACAGCGATAATCTTCATTATTTGATTTCGTTAAAATTCAATCGGTTAAACATAACAGCCAAATGGGCATAAAGGGAAGTATTCTGTACTACGATATTTTCAGGAACACGGATACGGAACGGTGTAAAGTTCCAAACAGCTTTAATGCCTCCCGCCACCATTACATCAGTAATACATTGCGCTATCTCAATAGGAACAGTAAGCACACCAATATGTACGTCATATTCCTGCATCTTCTTTGCAAATTCATCCGAATGAAAAATAGGAATACCATTCAGACTGGTACCTACCAAAGCAGGATTCACATCGAAAGCAGCCACTATTTCCAGACCAAAGTGTTTCAAGCCTGAGTCCTGCAACAATGCTCCACCCAAACTACCAACACCAAAAAGAAAAGCTTTATGAATATCTGTAAAGCCAAGAAAGTGCTCCAGAACAGCAATTAAGGTATCTACCTCATAGCCCACACGCGTACGCCCGGAAATATTAACGTAAGACAAGTCTTTCGCAATCTGTGAAGCATCTACATTGATTTCCTTGGATATCTGTGTAGAAGAAACGTAACGTTCCCCTCTCTGCTTCAGCAACTTAACATTAGACAAGTACCACGGTAGTCTGCGCAAAGTAGGTTCCGGCACCCTCATATTATCTTTATGCTGTATCTGACGATCCATTGTCACTTCTTTCATGCTTTAAGATTAGAGATTGGCAAATTTACATTATTTTTTCTGAAATACAACAGAGATGTCATAGAAGCTTAACATTATTTCTACATAGCAACTTAATACTCCCTGAACATTGCCAAAGGAATACTTACAGATACTCCAACCGAATGAAACTTCAGGCAATCAAAACCTACAAAAACTCCCGCCCGTAGTATTTCAGAAAGTCCCACAGAATAACCTATTTCCGTATAAGATTTCCGGCCATATACAACTACCGAACGGAGATGCAACGCTTCATCAAACCTCTTCTTTCTCAGAAAAGGAAGTTGCTTCAACAACAGATAAGGAGTATACCAGGAAAGATTGGCCTGCGCCCAACGGGTGTTATTAGAATAAGCGTAGTTATCAAGCAAAGCGAAGCCCGTATCAAACGTTCGTTCCGTAAACGGCAGACTTGTTGTTGCAAAATGTTTAAAATCGGGAAATTGCATCTTGTCAACATCCCCAAAAGCACCTGCATTCACATACCAATTAAAATTATTAAACATGCCGAATTCAACCTTTTGCCGCGCCGAAAACTCAGTCAGATGATAAGAAGGGGATGGTTTCATTCCATCCAAAGGAAATGCACGGTCATAACGGAGTGTAAAGGTTGGAAAGCGAGACTCCTCATA
This sequence comes from Bacteroides sp. 41_26, assembly GCF_949740115.1. Taxonomy (NCBI): domain Bacteria; kingdom Pseudomonadati; phylum Bacteroidota; class Bacteroidia; order Bacteroidales; family Bacteroidaceae; genus Bacteroides; species Bacteroides sp. 41_26. The sequence continues at coordinate 4,955 of NZ_CATJGZ010000050.1, read as the reverse complement.
AACTTTTCTTCCACGTATCATTCGGTAATAATGTGCCGGTGTATATTCCAACACAAACGAAGCTTTTAATAATTCATTCTCTGGCATCGGTACAAAAGAACTATTGGCGGGAATATTAGGTTCTGCTTTTCGCTTAAACCAGCTCCTCGATATATGATTCTCCAGCATTTTGCGTTGCTGCCAGGTAAGTGATGCAGAAAAAAGCAACCCATTGGTCAACTCTATTTCATGCCCAATAAACAAGAAACGCTTATCATACAACTTCACATCATTGCGCCCAAAGAAAGAGGAAGCAACAGAGTTTATTAACCTGGATTCTCCGCTTTCTCCATTATAATCGGAAGAAAGTACACCACCCGACAATAAAAATTGTCCATTACGCCGCGGAGCATAATTCAATGTTATTTTCCCTTCTCCTACCAGCGATTTACGGGCAGTAGTATAATAGATGGATGGAGATAGCCGAAGAGTTGCAGTCTCCGATAATTTAATTCCCCCTTCCAAACGCGCTCCTAACCAGAATCCATCCACAAAATTATATTCAGGAATGTATGAAGGCAATCCATATAAACTTAACCAAGCCTTTTTGTTCTTAGTCCGGTATGTATCTTCTACAAAAAAAGCCTGCAAAACCTTTCTTGTGATAGAACGTCCTTTTACACTATCTTTCCGAAGTGAATCTTTCGGAGCTATCAATTTTTCTTTATTAATATAACTTTGGATCTCTTCCGGTTTTAAAGGAACACTACGAACTGCCGCCCAGTAGAGAGAATCTTTTTTATCTGCCAATGAGTCAGTTGCTACATTCCAACGGTCGGCAAGTGATCTCCGCTCATACTTATGCTCAGATTTTAACGTATCGGACGTTACAATTGATTTCTCCATCAGCTTGGATAACTTATAAGCCTCGCTCATTGTCAAATCTTCTTTTGCAGAGAGTTCTTTTATCTGCTTCTGTACCTTTTCCTGTTTCTTCGTGATTTTTGGATCAGCTACCGTAGCCTTAGATGTCTTTTGTTCCTGTATCCCAGATCCGCCAACAGTTTCTACACGTTCATAATGTACCGAAGCTAAATAAGACGCTTCCGCCTTGAGCCCCATCATATCAATTGTGCATTCCATACTGGTAGAAGTAGCTAAAAAAGCAGAAGGCTGCACTTCTTTACAAGTCACTTTTACCATGGCTTTTAATCCGCTCATACGAACCGAAAGACTGGCTGCAGAAACACACCAGAGATCTTCAACAATATACAGATCGCCCGCCACTAATTGCGGATTATCTTTCTTAGGAATCACCTTGATTTTATTTATCATATGACCACCTTCGGCATAAAAGCCTTCCATTTTGAAACGGTAATAAGAAAAGGCACCTTTACTCAATGGAGATACCTTATCAAAAATGGTAGGATTATAAAGATTGACAGTTGCCAGCCCCATGCTTATCTTAATCTCTTCCGGAAAAGTATTACTATAAGCTTTCACCGTATCTTTCCAAGTATTGGGAGCTTTGAACGTAACTTTACGCTGTTCTTCCAGCAAGAAAAGTTTCCCCAACATTTTCTTCGACTCCGTTCTTACCTCCTTGGATAGTTTTAATACAGCAGGAATACTTTTCACTTTCCCTGTACCCTTCAAATAGGTTTCAGCAGTAAAACCAGTTACTTGAGTCCGATAATAGGGCGCATTGGCTATCGCTCTTCGCATAACGGCATACGCAGGATCTTCCGCTCCTTTCACCACACTTACCTCATTCAGAGAATAGATACGTTCAGCAAGTACAACATTCTTCTCTAATCCACCGGCAGGCATCTGTATAGAAAGACTCTGACCTGTATATCCCAGCGAAGAAATCTCACAAGTATAATGTCCAGGTTTAAGTTCTGTTTGAAAGCACCCATTATCATCTGTAGTAAATCCCCATCTCAATTCCTTCAAATAAAGAGATGCATAAGGCACCGGTTCTCCTTTCTCATTTGCAATTCTCCCTTTAAACACTTGTGCTATAGAAGGTAAAGTTAAGAAACAGAATATTATAAACCATAAATATCTTTTCATTCCAGTTTTGTTTTACTAAGTAATCGTTCTAAATTATATGATACTATTACTGAAACGCAGATTATCGCAGATTCACGCAAAGAATATCATCGCTCAAGTATAGCGCAGCCATTTAATCTGCGATCATTTGCGTTTCAATAAAAAGCTGTCATAGTTACTACTTATCATAATATATGTATTAGACGACAAAAAGCACAAAAGATTGCAAGGATCAATACAAAATATTACTTTTGCCCAAAAGCAAAGATAAGCTGCCCCTCGACATAAAAAATGAATGAGTTCATTTTATTCTACTCCCGGTTTGCATTATCTTTGACCTTATATAAAAGAATAAATGATATGAAGAATAATGACTGGAAAGAACGATTGAATGTGGTTTATTCTACAAACCCGGATTTCAATTATGAAATGGATGACGATGAGGAACAGGTAACACTTGCCCCCGCCCAGCAAAACCTACGCGTACAACTGGACCGTAAAAACCGGGGTGGAAAGGTAGTAACACTCATCACCGGTTTTGTCGGTACCGACAATGACCTGAAAGAATTGGGAAAGCAACTAAAAACCAAATGCGGTGTAGGAGGAGCAGCAAAAGATGGAGAAATCATGATACAAGGCGATTTCAAACAAAAAATACTTGAACTCCTAAAAAAAGAAGGTTATACAAGAACCAAACCCATAGGTTAGTGGTGCTTCCCGCACGGGGAGGTGCGACAGGCGATGAATAATATATAATGCAAAACAAGAAAACGGCCGCTATGGAACTATTTCCGAGCGGCCGTTTTTATATTTTTTATTACTGAATTATTCAGCTCTTAAAGTAAAGCGTTTGAATGCAGTAACAGTCAGATCTTTATCTACTGACTTCAGGTATTCAGCAACAGTCATTTTACCATCCTGAATGTATTCTTGCTTCAACAAGCAAACCTCTTTGTAGAACTTGCTGATACGACCCATAGCGATCTTTTCAATCATGTTCTCAGGTTTACCTTCCTGACGAGCTTTGTCAGCTGCAATTTCTTTTTCTTTTTCCAATACATCAGCAGGTACACCAGCTTCGTCCACTGCAATCGGGTTCATTGCAGCAACCTGCATAGCAACCTCGTGACCAACCTTCGGATCTACTTCTTTGCTCAAAGCAACCATTGTACAAAGGAAGTTCTTACCCTGGTGGTTGTAAGTAGCAATAGCAGAACCTTCCAGAGTCATGTAACCATCCAGTTCCATTTTTTCTCCAGTGATACCACTTCTGTCTGTTACAGCCTGAGCAATAGTAACGTCACCCATTGGCAAAGCCTGTACTTCTTCCAGAGTCTTGCACTTGTTAGCTACAGCAGCATCCAGAATATCCTGAGTTAATTTAATAAAATCTTCATTTTTAGCAACGAAGTCAGTTTCGCATTTCAAAGCAATGATAGCCCCAAAACCATCAGCAACTTTCACGAGTACACAACCTTCTGAAGCTTCGCGGTCAGAACGTTTTGCAGCAACTGCCTGTCCTTTTTCACGGATAATTTTCATAGCGCCATCAAAGTCACCATTAGCTTCTGTCAACGCATTTTTGCAATCCATCATACCAGCTCCGGTCATTTTGCGCAGCTTGGTTATATCAGCCATTGTTACAGCCATAATATTTTCCTATTTTAAGTTCGTTTATAAAAAAAGTAGTCAAGTATTAAGTAGTTAAGTAGTCAAGTAGAATGTTGGCTACAAAAAGTAGAAGTATTGCTACTTACTACTTAACTACTTACTACTGACTACTTACAATATATTAAGCCTCTTCGTCTTCCTTAATGAAAGCAGCAGCTTTAGCTGCATTGATTGCTTCTTCGTCGGACTTATCGAGTCTAGCCTTAGTTGATTTTTTCTTGCCTTTGTTAGCAGGAGCTTCACCAGCTGCTTCCATATCAATTTTCTCAGCTTTTCTTTCTTCCAAACCTTCCTGCATAGCAGCGCAGCAAGCTTCAAGAATTACTTCGATTGATTTAGTAGCATCATCATTTGCCGGAATTACGAAATCTACATTTGAAGGATCTGAGTTAGTATCAACAATACCAAATACAGGAATACCCAAACGGTTAGCTTCGCGAACAGCGATGTTTTCTTTCATTACGTCAATTACGAACAGAGCAGAAGGCAAACGAGTCAGGTCAGCGATAGAACCCAATGTTTTGTCCAACTTAGCACGCTGACGAGAGATCTGAAGGATTTCTCTTTTAGAAAGATTAGAGTAAGTACCATCGTTAGTCAACTTATCGATAGTAGCCATCTTTTTCACAGCCTTACGGATAGTAGGGAAGTTAGTCAACATACCACCCGGCCAGCGTTCGATAACATAAGGCATATTTACAGATGCAGCTTTATCAGCTACAACTTGTTTAGCTTGTTTTTTAGTAGCAACAAAAAGGACTTTCTTGCCTGATTTTGCAATTTGTTTCAAAGCTTCAGCAGCTTCGTCTACTTTTGCAACAGTTTTGTGGAGGTCAATGATGTGAATACCATTGCGTTCCATGAAAATATAAGGAGCCATTGCGGGGTTCCACTTTCTTTTAAGGTGTCCGAAGTGGCAACCGGCTTCCAGTAATGTATCAAAATTTGTTCTTGACATCTTGTTTTTTCTTTAAATCGTTTACTTTCTTTTTTGTTTTTTCTAAACCAACCGCCGGGTAGTCTATGAGCAGAGTCCCAGTAGTTTAGATACTAAACATATTCCTCGGTCAGGCAGCCCATTAACGCTTGCTGAACTGGAATCTTCTACGAGCTTTCGGCTGTCCCGGTTTCTTACGCTCAACAGAACGCGGGTCACGAGTCATAAAGCCTTCTGCACGAAGAGCAGCTTTATCTTCAGCATTCATCTTAACCAGTGCACGAGCAATAGCTAAACGCAATGCTTGAGACTG